>NZ_QIMI01000226.1:0-1662 GCF_007050195.1 Sulfolobus sp. B1
ACTCTAGTACTAGTTTACATTATAGACATCATTCTAATGACAATATTACTATCAATAACGCTAGAGAGAGGCATGAGAAATAATGAGGATAAATACGCTTTCTTATCAATGATTTTAGTTTACATACAAACTGTAGCTTTCTTAATTGCATTTTCACTCGATAGCCTCGTAATCGCATTATCCATTTCAATTATTTTATTTATCATCCCAATAACTCTGAGAAATTTAGGTTTTTGGAGAACATCTCTTATCATATTTTTATTATCAAACGAGATAATCATGAGCTTATTGTACTATGTAATTTTAAGAGGGTTCAATAATGCGTTAGTTACCTTATTTGTATATGGAACTGACATTCCAGCTATTTCAATTAATTCTTTATCACAAATTTTCATGTCACTAGCTGAGCTTGCAAATTCATTCATGTTCTTCTTAATGATCTTCCCAGAAATAGTCTACTTCTCCTTAAGGAGTAAAGACTATTATCCAATACTCTTAAGCTCAATTGCCTTAAGTGGACCAAACATTGCATCTGAAATGACGCACTCCATTCTTCCACTACCTTACGATCCAGTCAGAGAGGCTTCAATTTTGGTCACGTTGATCTCCTTTTCCTTGTCAATATATGTCACTTATCTGGTAATTAGAGGCAAAATGAGTGTGAATAAATTTGTAACTTTCGTCATTTTAAATCTTGCCTTAAGTACGTCATCTCTATATTACTCTATAAGTATTAACGAGATACCTTATGGCTTATTAACATTAATAGCAATTTATTTGTCTCTAAGTATGGCTCAAACTAAGGCAAATCCTATCAACGTTAAACTACTTTATATTGATGAAGTGATTTTAGCAATCTCACAGTTTTTATGGGGCGCATCGATAGCTTTATGGTATAATTTAATTTATCTGCAACTTTCAATAGGACTTTCACTACTACTCGTTTATCTACTTTCATCATTTTACGTCATTAGAAAAGTGTCCTCACAACGTCTCTGAAACCATTCGTTACTTCACATTAGCCTTAAAACATTACTACAGACATGGGCTATAATACATGGCATAATACCATATTTCTTAGAAATTAGTCCTAAAATTACACCTATAAAAAGAGTATAAATCATGAAAATTGGTCCATCTAAAATGTGGTTAAACGACCAGAGGACTGCTTGAATATAAACGTCATATTTTCCTTCTTCTAGAATATAACCCCTATAAATATACTCTTCACATATTCCCCCTATAATTGCTGGAAATAGTAGTAATGGGTATTTGAAAATTATTGGACTGCTTGAAGGAAAAATTATCATAATAATTATCATTGGTATTGAAAGGAAGATTCCTCGATTATAAGACATTCTCAGTTTATTCTTAGTTATTTTCTTGACCAATAGAAGGGAGACTATTTCAGCTATTGAGACCACTAACGCTCCTAAATATAATGATCTATCTAAAGAATATGCGTATAATTCCCAAGGGATTGCTAATAAAGGTAAAATTATTCCTGAAAATAAACACTCTATTCTCATTAAAACATCATACGCAAAAACACTTATAAACTACATATTTAGAGAATTCTAGAAACATTACGACTACTCTAGTGGGCAATTACGGAGACTCTAGCAGGTAGGATATGCTGTAGGTGCGGACTCAAGCATAAGC
>NZ_QIMI01000227.1:0-1658 GCF_007050195.1 Sulfolobus sp. B1
GTATTAAGTTTGAAAGGTAGGTAGATGATAAATTGGATTATTATGCAATAGTTCATAACGATTTTGATGGAACTGCATCTGCTGCTGTATACGCCCGTGCTGTCAAGTCATTGCCTAAAACGGTTTTTTTCACAGAGCCTAATAAGTTACATTCCTTGCTGAAATCTTTACAGCTTAGAGGAGTTTAT
Source organism: Sulfolobus sp. B1 (assembly GCF_007050195.1). Lineage (NCBI taxonomy): Archaea > Thermoproteati > Thermoproteota > Thermoprotei > Sulfolobales > Sulfolobaceae > Sulfolobus > Sulfolobus sp. B1. The sequence goes on from NZ_QIMI01000227.1 coordinate 189, forward strand.
AACATTATGATAGCCGATTTAGGTATTAACGCTAGTACGTTTAATGAGATTGTAAAAGAGCTGAGAAGGTTAATAAGCGAAGGAGCTGAAATCGAATGGTTCGATCATCATGTTTGGAGAGATGAGTGGAAGGATGAATTGAGGGAAATAGGTGTTACGGTCTATCATGATACTTCGACATGTGGGGCAGGTGTAATATACAAGTATAGAAACAAAGAAGACGAATTTTCACGAAAGTTAGCATCAGCTGATTGTTCAGTAGACATTTGGCTTCATGACGATCCTATGGGCGAGAAGCTAAGAAGAATAGTGGAGACTAATAAAGACTTTTCATGGAAGATCGAGCTAATTAAAACGTTTTATAATGGAGTGCTATGGAATGAAAATTTTGAAAGGATGCTAGAGGATATAGTTTCTAAGGAAATTGAAGGATATAAAAAATTAATGAAAAACGTGAGATTAATAGAGATAGATGGACATAAGGTGGTAATAGCGTTAAGGTGGAAAGGTCCACCGGATATAAGTTATGCATCCCAATTCTTGATGACTAGATTAAATGCAGAAGTTTTCGTTTCAGCAAATGGTAAAAGTGTATCGTTTAGGAGTAGGGATATTGATGTCAGACAATTTGCAGTGAAGTTAGGAGGAGGAGGGCATCCATTAGCAGCTGGAGCCCAACTAACAGTACCTATCATTTACAGATTATTAAGAAAAATTGGAATATCTTCTCCAATGATGAATTGGGTGGTAAAGAAGGTTGAACGTGCTATTATAGACGTTGGTTTTATTAAATATCAAAAAGCTGAGGCTAAGTATTAATTACTAATATCCTTTTATTAGCCGGTAACGCCACGTTATAAACCTTGACTCCATAAACTACATAAAATGTTCTCTTAGCGTAATGCGCATGTCCATGGATAGCTATATTAGGCAAACAATCTACCCTTCCATTTAAGGCTAGTTTTTCTATAATTCTGTACCCTAAATGTGGATAAACGCTTTTTCTCTCACCAAGAACTGTTTGAAAAGTGCTTGCATAGTGAGTTAGAAGTATCTTTATATCCGAGCTCGAATTACATAACAAATTTTCAAGCTTTTCTAATCTCTTCATATAAAAGTTTTCATCAATACCGTTCATCATCTGCCATTTAGTTGGTGACTCTAATACTCCTTCACTTCCCACGATTGTTACTTTAATATTACCCACTTCTAAGTCTATTCTTTCATCATCTAGCCATATAATATCATTATACTTCTCCTTATAATACATCCTATTCTCGGAATAGTCCTCATTCCCAAATGTAGCTATGACATACCTAGCCCTATTCTTCAAAGCACTGTAGACTGGGCTAAAATGCTGAAAATAACCCTTTTCTACTAAGTCCCCAGCTAGGATGGCTAAGTCTGCGTTAATATTACTAATTTCTCTTAAGGCTAGAAAGAATTCATTAAGATACTTAGGAGAGTGTA
>NZ_QIMI01000228.1:0-1641 GCF_007050195.1 Sulfolobus sp. B1
GAGAGAAAAAGAGTTTTGAATACTTTTAAGAATATGAGCAGTGGAATTTTAGTATTAACCACTGTAGGGGATGAAGGAATAGATATACCAGATGCTAACGTAGGGATAATTGTTACTGGTACGGGTTCAAGGAGGCAATTCATTCAAAGACTAGGGAGGATATTACGACCTTATGATGGTAAACGAGCTAAGTTATATGAGATAATCGTTAGTGGAACTTCAGAAGAGTATCAAGCAAGGAGAAGGAAGGAGACTGAAATTTTGAGCTTTGATCAATCAGATGAACTGGATGACATGTAGTACAATAAGGAGTAACCAAATAATCTAAACAGAATATCTTCATCGCCTAATAGTCTTATTCCGATGTATACTAAACCATTCCTTATACCAACTATGGGTATTTTATTTACATTTATTATTGGAACACCTTCCGCTTTTATAATCTTAGCCTTTCTCAACTTTTGCCCCAGAAGGCTCTTAAGTGTATACGCTGAGGCTACTTGGGGCTCTAAAATTTCAATGTCATTAAACTCAATATCCTCTTTCGGGTCTAAATAAATCACTTTATTAATAAGCTCATCATCAATTCTTATTCCTTCTACCCATGTTAAGGTTCTTATTATGTGTTTACATTTTTCACTTATTAACGAAAGTGGAGGAAAAGTAAGTATTCTTCCATCGATATTTAACGTTGCTGGCTGTGTAACTATTATATCTCCTTTTGCTATATTTTTTACTTCATTAGGTCTGCAAATTCTGCTATTCTCATCAACGTAAGTCATATAAACTAACCTATGTTAAACATATATTAAAGATGAATGCACTTGTAAGGTCTGATCTCTGATGAGTAACCAGGCTAATGAGGTAGTATAGATGAGATGGTTAAAGAAGAGAGAGGTCATAATCTATTTCCTACTATTTAAGAAATTCAAATATGATAAGTTTAACCTCGGCGAAGCTTTAGACGTTTTAAAGCCTTATTTTTCAAAGAAAGTATCTTATAATAGTATAAGTTACATGAGTAAAATAGGTTTAATAACTAAGTTAGGTAGTTTCGAGTATAAGCTAAATCCTTTTGAGGACTTTGTTCTGATTTTTTTAGGCAAGAGTTATCTAGATAGGAGACTTACTCTTCGTCGTAAAACTCAATAGTAATTTTTACTTTAACCTCCTTTTTAGAAAGCGGTGGTATTTTATCACCGAAATCTACTCCTACGCTTATCGGATTCCCCATTGAGTCAGTGAATTTAACATCAGCTACATAATGTATTTCTTGTCTTTGATTTAGCATGTTCATTAGCTCAGAATAAATTCTTGATAAAGCCATTTGCAATGCTAAGGGACTCGAAAAATCCTCTGGTCTTAACTGTATTGCTTTAAAGTTTCCCATAAGCTCTCCTATTTTTGCTTTTCCTTCGAATTCTACTTTAACATTAGGCTGTGCCATATAATAATATACTACGAATGCCTTATTAAAAGTAGTGGATGGCAAAAGAAAGATCTAAAAAATTATATTATCGTTACTTTTTCCTTATTGCTATTTCGATTGTAGAAACTCTTGATTGTTTGCCATCTTGGCTTGTTACTACTTGGCTGCCAATTCTTATTTCCTTAATTTCGATCTTGTCTGGTAAGAATCTG
>NZ_QIMI01000229.1:0-1618 GCF_007050195.1 Sulfolobus sp. B1
CAATGCCTAGTATGACTAGTACTGCGACAAGTAATCTAACAATTACTTACGTGTTAGTAGGCATAGTAATAATGGTAGCAGTGGTAGTCTTCGTCGTAATGAGGTTAAGGAGATGATGAAGGAAAAGTACATAAGGTATATAGCTAGAGCAATAGTTAGTGTAATTTTACTAGTAATTTTAGATTACGTTTTAGCTAGAAAGTCAACATCATTTTATACACTAATATCGCTATTATCACAAAATGGGTATAGTTTAACACAAGGAGAGATTAGAAGCTTAGAGATGCTATATGGCTATAATTCAAATCTTTTCTATTCAGTTTCAAATTATTTAATCAGTTTTTTTACAGGAAATTGGGGCTATTCTATCTTCTATGGAAGACCCGTGATAAGCTTAGTGTTAGGGGCACTTATTAGATCATTAATACTCATAGCGGGCAGTTTAGGAATATCAATTCCCTTAATTCTATTGATAACGTACCTTTCAATTAAGTATCTAGGCAGTTTTCAAGATAATTTTTTGAACACAATTTTGATCATACTTTATTCAATCCCCGAAGTAGTAATTGCTACTTTACTTTTCATATTATTACCTCCTAATATAATCTCTCCCATGCTCACATTAGCGGTGATTGAATTGACGTTCTTATATATGTTCGTTAGAAGGAATTTAACCCAACTACTAGTAGAGCATTACAACATGATTGAGTTCTTCGTCTCTCTGGGTCTTGATGGAAGAATAATAAGTAAGGAAATACTTAGACTTACAGTACCATTATTGTTAGTGGCTATAACTTATTCCATTTCTACATCAATTCCTGCCCTAATTTTTGTCGAAACTGTATTTAATTACCCCGGTATAGGATACATGATGGTTCAAGCTATTAATAATTCAGATTATCCCTTAGCGTCTGGATGTTTTATATTATTTAGTATAATTTCAATTATTTTAAATTTAATAGCTGATGTTACTAATAGTAAGGTAGATTGGAGGGTGAAGTAATGAGGATAAGAAAAATGTTTGTAGGAGTATCAATAATAATATCGTTTGTTATAGTTTACATTATAAGCCTATTTATGAAACTATCTCCCACTGCCCAGCCGTATTTACCTCCCTCGCCTCAATATCTTCTAGGTACTACGTGGAGTGGGGAAAGTATGCTAGTATATGACCTAAGAGCATCTGGCGTATCATTAATGTTTGCAATTCTAGCTCCACTCTTCTCAACATTAATAGGCTTAGGATTATTAATGAGTATTTTTAACTCGTTTATCGATAATGCGGTAAATGAGATAACGATATTCTTTATCTCAATACCTAAGTATCCACTATTTCTAATATTATCCTTTGTACTCCCACCAAATAATTATGTCACACTAGGAGTAATGGTACTCGTACTGTGGACTCTGCCTGTAAGAATATTAAGACCAATATTTAAACAGCATTTAAATAGTAACTACGTCATCTCATACTTTATGCTAGGTGCTAATAATCTTTATATTTTAAGAAAGATAATTAGAAAAAATATTAATATAATATTTTCCCAATTCTGCACTAATGCTATAGTTGCAATTTCGATGCAAGCAGGATTAGCTTTTTTAGGAATTGGAAATGTTA
>NZ_QIMI01000230.1:0-1611 GCF_007050195.1 Sulfolobus sp. B1
ATGAAGACATTTTTACTGCTATTAATACAATGGTAACAAGAAATTTTGGCTCATTACCAGTTGTTAATATCAATCAGAAGCCTGTAGGTATAGTTACTGAGAGAGAATTTTTGCTAGTTTATAAGGACCTTGATGAAAAGTTTCCAGTAAAGGCGTTTATGACAACAAAAGTTCAAACTATATACAAAGAGGTCAGATTAGAGCAGGCGGTTAAAGTGATGATTAAAAGAGGGTTCAGAAGGCTTCCCGTGGTAGATGATGATAATAAAGTTATTGGGATAATTACTGCTGTTAACGCATTGAAACAACTAGCTAAGGCTGTAGAAAAATTAGACCCAGATTATTTTTATGGAAAACCGGTTAAGGATATCATGACAAGAAATGTATACACAATAGACGAGATGATGTCTATCAATAAGGCTGCAATGGAAATGATTGTAAGAAGAATCGGCTCACTTCTGATACTAAATAACAATAATACAGTAAGAGGTATAGTGACTGAAAGAGATCTTTTAATAGCATTACATCATATTTTATTATTAGATAGATTAAAAAAGTTATCTTAACCTTAAATATAATATTTCAAATCATAAAAATTAATAAGATGCAGAAGATTATGTTGCGACAAATAAGAATATACATAAATACTTTAACTTATTATACTAACCCGCTATGAAAGAGGTTATATATTCTGAAAAAGCTCCTAAACCAATAGGTCCTTATTCACAAGCAGTTAAAGTTGGGGATACACTTTATATATCCGGTCAAATACCAATCGACCCAAAAACTAATGAGATAGTAGGAAAGAATATAGAGGAACAAACTATTCGTGTATTGGAAAACATTAAGTCAGTGTTAGAAAAATCTGGTTATACCTTAAATGACGTTGTCATGACTTTCGTATTTTTAAAAGATATGAAAGACTTTAGTAAGTTTAACGATATATATTCAAAATATTTTACAGAAAAACCGCCAGCTAGGGTAACCGTGGAAGTTTCAAGATTACCTAGGGATGCATTAATAGAAATTGCTTTAATAGCTCAAAAGACTTAGGAAAAAATCTTTTTCAATAGCTTTTCCGCATGTGCACAATTTAAGTCAAAGAGTTCATGATTTCCATGCTCTATACAGCTTACTTGAATAGGCTTACCTTCTAAAAAAACAATAGTTGCCTCATCGTCCTCTATTATCGTGTACGCTAATCCCTCGAAAACTTTCTTGAAGGTCTCTGTACCACTCATATATCTCACCTTTTTTTGCCTTTTATTTTATATAACTGTTGTTAAACATTTATAAGCTTTTCTGTTTCTTGCTTCAAATTATTTATGTCTATGTTATATTCTTCAACCAGAATTTCTTCTAATCTTTTATTTATCTCTAACATTGAGATATCTCCTCTTAAACCACTAACTATAATATCCCTAAATTCTAAAGGAACGTAATCTAACCTTGGAGAGGCGTTGTGGAAATCATCTAGAACAGATCCTCTAATTTCCTTATTTCTGACGGCTTCCTCAATTTCATTTTCTAACCATTCTGGAAAAGGAAAGTTATTTGTCAAGGTCACATAAAGAGAAACGACAAAGGAATAAACGTCAAACATGACTTCAG
>NZ_QIMI01000023.1:0-18284 GCF_007050195.1 Sulfolobus sp. B1
AAACCTACAACAAAATCAGGAGGACCCAATAGTGAGGAGGAAATTAGAGTAAAGCTAAGTATATATTAAGTTAACTTTGAAATTATTAGAAAAAGATAAGCTGAATTCTCGAGAAAAGTTTTCCCTTAAATATGTTTAAAAGGGAAAGGTGAGATATGTATAGTATGAAATATGTTAGGTTAGGAGATAGCGGATTAAAAGTGTCTCAAATATGCCTAGGCACTTGGTTTCTACCACTATTATCGGAGAAGGATGAATTAGGAGTATATAAGGTAGATGAAGAGACTACTTTAAAGATACTTAAGAAGGCTTACGACGAGGGAGTGAATTTCATAGATACTGCTAACGTATATCACGGGGCATTATGGGAAACGGACCCTCTACACGTGGGTTTATCAGAAAAATTAGTGGGTAAGTTCCTTTCTTCAGTGGATAGGGAATCTGTTTTAATTTCAACCAAGGTAAGGGGAAAGATGGCTAATTGGGCTAATGGAGAAGGATTGTCTAGAAAGCATATAACGTGGCAAATAAGGGAAAGTTTAAGGAGGTTGAATACTGAATATGTTGACATTTACATAATACATTGGACAGATCACGAGACCCCTAAGATAGAGACGCTCAGAACTCTAAATGATTTGGTAAGACGTGGGCTAGTTTATTACTTAGGTGTTAGCAATCATGAGGCTCATGACATAATTGAATTCTTAGAATTAAGTGAGAGATATAACTTGGAGAAGTTTAGTGTAATTCAAGATTTATATAATCTTTTAGAAAGGCAAGTAGAGAGATATAAATTAAGTATCGCTAGAAGATTTGGACTTGCGATTATGGCTTATGCTCCCTTAGCCCACGGCTTCCTAACTGGCAAATATGTAGACTTCAATAATAAGACATGGAAGGTAGATGAACTTACTAGGATTTCATTAAATGAAAGACTTAAAACTAGATATTTTAGAGATAGTCATCTTAAAGTATTACTTACGTTAAAGGAGATTGCTGATGAGAAAGATGCGACTATCTCACAAATTAGTATAGCTTGGCTTCTAAAAAGAGGGGAAGAATTTAACGTACCTATAATCCCAGTTATTGGAGTTACGAGACTAGAGCATCTAGATGATAATTTAAATGCTATTAAAATAAAATTGTCTTACGATGATATGAAAAAAATTGATGAGGCTCTAGGAAATGCTTGAAGAAGAGAAGTAATTATTTCTCTTCGTTAACTCCTTAGTTTCAACTAATTTTACACTTCCCTCAAATACACTATCGAGCGCGTTCTTAGCAACAATAACCTTATACTCTCCGGATTGTAGAATTAATTTTAAGTCTTTATCATAAAAAGCTAACAGATCTGTAGGAATAGCGAACGTTATCTTCTTAACCTCATTAGGTCTTAAGTTGACTTTTATGAAAGCTTTAAGCTCTTTAACTGGCAAAGCTACATTACTCTTTCTTCTAGATATATATACTTGAATCACTTCGTCAACTTCGTATTTTCCCTCATTCTTAACCTCTAAGCTTAATTTAATATCCTCTCCAGCTCTCACTTCAGGTGTGAGTATCTTGAAGTTGTTGTAGCTGACCTTAGAATAAGTTAGACCGTAACCGAACGGGAATAGAGGATCAGAGGAAGACTCGATATATTTTCCAAACGATGATGGTTTTCTAGAATAATACACGGGTATTTGTCCAGTACTTTTAGGCAATGAGACTGGGAGTCTTCCACTGGGCGAAACTTCTCCAAATATCACATCGGCTATAGCGTTACCACCTTCTTCTCCTAATTTCCACGCCCACAATACAGCATCGACCTTATTAATTATCTTCTCTAATGACATGGGTCTGCCGGCAATTACTACCAATATTATTGGCTTTCCAAGGCTACTTAATTCTTCAATTAATTTCGTTTGTGGCTCCGGTAGTTCAATATCAGCTCTATCAACTCCCTCACCAGATGTGCACATCTCTGGATCGAAAATACAAGACATGTCTCCTACTACTCCTATTATTACGTTAGCCTTGCTTGCTAATTCTTTAGCCTCGTTAAGCAAGCCAAGATCTAACTTATTCACCTCAGATCCCTTAGCGTAAATTACGTTCTTGACTTTGTTTTTAATCCCTTCCAATACTGTAACTACGTTTACGTCTACTTTAAAAGTCCTAGTATGAGTCGGGAAATGATAGTCGCCAAGCATCGCTAATGGGTTATCAGCCAATGGTCCTATAACTGCGATCCTCTCATTGCTTTTATTTAATGGCAGTGAATTATTCTCGTTCTTTAGTAGTATAATTGATTTTGAAGCCACTTCTCTAGCCATTTCCCTGTGCTCCTTATTATCTAATATTTCTGGTATTTTACTCTCATCAACAAAGGGATTATCAAAGAGTCCTATAAGATATTTTACGTATAAAACTCTCTCAACGGCATTATCTATTATCTTTTCTGGAATTTCTCCGCTACTAATGGCATCCTCTAACTCCCTAAAACATTCTAATGAGGGAAACTCTATATTGACTCCCGCGTTAAGTGCTAATAATCCTGCTTCTTTACAACTATCAGCTACTCTATGTACCGTGTTTAGATATTTTACTGCCCAATAGTCTGAGACAATTATTCCTTTAAAACCCCACTCCTCTCTTAGAACTTTGTGTAGTAACTCATTATTGGCGTGACAAGGAACGCCGTCAATTTCATGATAGGCTGGCATTATGGATAATACTTCAGATTTCCTAACTGCTACTTCAAAGGGATATAAATAAACATTTCTTAGCTCTCTATTTCCGACGTTAACCGGTGCAGTATTTCTCCCGCCTTCCGGACTACCATGAGCTACGAAATGTTTAGCAGTGGCAATGAGTTGATTATTTCCTTGAAGACCAGTGATATAAGCGTTTGCCATACTTGCCGTCAAATATACGTCTTCTCCAAACGTCTCTTCGCATCTTCCCCACCGAGGATCTCTACATAGGTCAAGGACTGGTGACAAACAATGCCTAATGCCCAAAATGGTAGTCTGATTTCTGATTGCCTTAGTAACCTTGCTTACAGTAGTTAGATCCCATGTGCTGGACAACGCCAAAGGTATGGGAAATAGTGTAGCAGTAGGTCCCATTAGACCTGATAAACACTCTTCATGGACTATTGCAGGTATCCTAACCCTTGTTTTCTCTATTAAGTAACGTTGTATCTGATTTATAACCTTCCCAGCCTGTTTTGGTCTTAAATTTGAGCCTACGACTCTGGTTATCTCCCCGATCCCATATCGCAATAATTTCTCCGCTTTTTCTTCTGAGAATTCATTGTTCTCTAGTAATTCATTTACTTGAATTGAACCTAATTGTGCTACCTTCTCCTCTATTTTCATTTTATTGATAAGATTTTTGATATCTGATGGGTTCAATCAAGATCAACACCAATTCAGCCCATTAGATAAAAACTATTTTGGTTAACACTTATTATTGATTAAACAAATCCTTCATTAACGCGCCAGACATTACTAATACTTGCCTACTTACCAATGGAGAGCCAGAAAAGGAGTGAATCATACCATTCACCCTAACACTTAATGTAGGTATACCGCTTTCCATTAATCTGTAAGCGTATGCCTCAGCTTGATCTCTTAAAGGATCGTATTCTGCAGTAATTATTATCGTGTACGGAAGCCCACTTAAGTCCTCAGCTAAGAGCGGAGAGAATAGGGGATTTAGTAAATCTTTTTCATCTCTTATATAATTACGAATCATGAAGTCTATCGGTAAACCCATATCTAAACCGAAGCCCTTTCTGTATTCCATCATTGATTTAGACGTTAAGTCAAGTCCTAAAACAGGAACTACAGCATTTTGAACACTTAATTTTACACCTTTTTGCTTTGCTAGTATAGAGCTTGTAAGAACTAGATTACCACCAGCGCTTACCCCAAACAGCCCTATTTTGTCTTTATCCCCTCCAATACTTTCCGCGTTTTTCTTCGCCCACAAAATACTGTTAAAACAATCATAAACCGCTGTAGGGAACTTATACTCCGGAGCTAGTCTATAATCTACTGAGATGACGATACAGTCACACGTTTTAGTCAATATCCTAGAAGCACTGTCTTCTGTCTCTATACTTCCTATCATCCATCCTCCACCATGAAAGTACAATATAATTGGGTGTCCTTTCTCCCCATCTGGATAATATATCCTCACAGACATCTCATAACCGTTAGAGTCAATTTTCCTATCCTCAATCTTATATATCTGCTCTTTAGGATATTTTCTAGCCCTTTCCTCAAACATTCTTCTAATTTCTTGTATAGTGTACTTCTTCGAGTCAAAGATGTTACTCTTATAGTATTCTTCTTCTAAATATTTTCTAACCACGGGATCTAAAGGCATTGGAAAAACTACCTTTAATGCCTTAATGGCTTAACGGGTGGTATACTATTTAAGTGCTGTATTTCATCTGGAATACCTTGGTTCTTTGTAATCTCTCTATAAACTAATGCTGAAGGTCTCCAATACTGCTTCTTAGTAGAATAGTCAACCTTTAGTAAACCAAACTTCATCGAGAACCCTGAAGCCCACTCGTAGTTATCAGCTAACGACCAGTGCAAATATCCTCTTACGTCAACTCCTTTATCTATTGCCCTATTAACTTGATAGAGGTGAGATACGAGATAGTAAGGTCTTTGATAGTCTGCATCATCGGCAATGCCATTCTCAGTGACGTACATGTAAAGATGATATCTGTTCCAATACTTAGTCAAAACATCGTTTAAACCTTCTGGGAAGAACTCCCAACCGAAATCACTAGTTGGTAATCCTGCTAAACTAACTGAATTCCTCTCACATCCATGACCATAACCGGGTAAGGCAGTATAACCTTTTTCCGTCTTTTTAACAACGGTTCTAGTGTAATAGTTTACTCCTATCCAATCCAGCTTATTACGTAAATCATCTCTTACCGCTTTTTGATTATCCTTAACGATTTCTCCTTTAATTATAGCGTCAAAGAATGACCACCTCTCGCTATGTTCAGCCATCTCTACAGCTTCCCTATCAGAATCAGTTAAGGGTTGAAACGAACTATTAGCATATATTATTCCAACGTTTTTCTTTGTTAAACTCTTTATCGCATCGTAAGCTCTCGCATGAGCTTGAATAATGTTATACCTAGCTCTCTGTGCCAATTGAAAGCTTAAATACCCCGGAGGGAATCCAGATTTTATACCAACGTAACCTAAACCAAAAACAACGTTAGGTTCGTTCATCGTAGAATATTCATCTACTAAATCATCCAATTTCCACGTTACATAAGCTGTAAACCTAGCGAACTCATAAACTGTCCTAGTGCTTAACCAACCTATGGGTCCAGTTAAATCCCCTTTTCTAACTCTAATAGGGTCATGTAGCCACAATGGCATTGGCCAATGATACATGTTAAGTACGAAATGAAATCCTCTACTCTTTAGATCAGTAAAGATTTCCCTATAATGATTTATTGCATCTTTGTTGGCATATTCGTCCATCCTCCTCAACACGTTTTCATTTATTTCTACGTGAACCACATCGTTCTTATTCTCGTCAAATCCTTCAGGTTTAGGTAATGGTTTAGGAAATATCCTTGACCATTCAACTCCTATTCTGGCTATTTTTAATCCCATCTTCTCAGCGTTATCGTGGAACATCTTATAGTTTCCCCAATATCCGGGACCATTCTCTGGAAAGTCACCACTAACTAAGCCAGAGGCAATGTTTTCTTGATCGTGAACCCAAGCATACCAATCACTGTTAGGATCTTCGCTACCTGGAGTTCCCATTTCTGATTGAAATCCCGCTTGAGACCAGCCAAACTTGAAGCTCTTAGGAAAGCTTATCATGTTAGTCTACTATTAGACGTACAATTTTAAGCTTTTCCGTTAAAGTGTTAAATACAAGATATTTAGTCTAATTTTTTATTAAACATATAATATGAAAGTAGTATTCTCTAGTCTTGCCTATCCAAATTTATCCTTAGGAGAGGTAGTAAGTAGAGTTATTAATTTTAACTTTGATGGATTAGAGTTAAGAGTTGCAGATGATGGAAGGCACTTAAGACCAGAGTATCCTTTAACCAAGGACATATTGGATTTACTTTCTTCGATAACCATTTCGGACATAGCTGGATATGCGAAATTTAGTTCAAGTGATGAAAATGAGAGAAAGAAAAATGAAAAATTATTAGAAATTTTAATTAAAATTGCTAACTCACTAAATGCTTTGGGTGTTAGAGTGTATGGCGGAGAGTTTAATGACCCTAAAATAATAGGGAGAATTGCCGACTCGTTAAACAGAATGAGCAAAATTGCTGAAGACTATAACGTCAAAATTTTAGTGGAAACACACGACAGCTTAGCTATAAAGGAAAATATTATCGCATTGCTCAAGCAGATCAACGAGACCATTGGCTTTGTTTATGATCCTGCGAACGTAATTTTTGCAAAAGGTAAACATGAAGAGACTTATCCGTTAATCTCGAAAAGAATATATCAAGTTCACATAAAAGACTTTGTATTCAGAAATGGTAAAAGAGTCTTCACCCTTCCCGGGCAAGGAGTCGTTCCAATAGATAAGATAATTAATGATCTCAAGATAAATAAATATAATTATTACGTTTCAGTGGAATGGGAGAAAATGTGGCATCAAGAGTTAGAAGATGCTGATTTAGTCTTACCAAAATATCTTTCATATTTAAGAAATTTGATTTAACTGTCTTTTTAATTAAAAGATATAAAACTTGAGGACAATACTTTAGTGATGGGAATCAAAACACCTACATTAGAAGAGCTGAAAAAGATTTCAAACCAATTTAACCTAGAATTAGATGACGAAGAGTTAAGAAATTTCCAGACTTTAATATCAATACAATTAAGGTCATATCAAAGATTAGACAGTTTGCCAGATTTTAAGCCATTACCCAAATATCCCAGAAATTTTGGCAGACCCCCTAGTAAAGAGGAAAACCCGTATAATGCTATAGCCTGGATTGCTAGAATAAAAGGTAGGGACGAGGGCAAACTTAAAGGGAAAAGAGTATGTATAAAAGACAACATTATGATAGCTGGATTACCGATGCTGAATGGATCGAGACTCCTTGAATGATTTATTCCAGATATGGATGCAACGGTAGTTACAAGAGTTCTAGATGAGGGTGGAGAGATAGTTGCCAGGACCACATGCGAAGATTTATGCTTCTCTGGAGGTAGTCATACTTCATTTCCCTCACCCGTTTTAAACCCTAGAAATCCAGAATTCATGGCTGGAGGTTCCTCAAGTGGTAACGCTGCTGCTATAGCAAGTGGAGTTTGTGAAATGGGAGTAGGTGGAGATCAAGGAGGGTCAATAAGAATACCAAGCTCTTGGGTTGGAATATATGGATTAAAACCAACTCATGGCTTAGTTCCTTATACTGGTGCTTTTTCGATAGAGCCTACCTTAGATCACTTAGGACCAATGGCTAATTCAACTGAAAATGTTGCATTACTCTTAGAAGTCATAGCTGGAAGAGATGGGTTAGATCCAAGACAGCCAGAAAGTCTACCTTATCCGCCGGTAAAAGAATATTCTAAGCTAATCAAAGGTGAGGTGAAAGGAGTAAGAGTTGGAATAGTAAAAGAAGGATTTGGCTGGGATAACTCTGAGAAGGATGTTGATGAACTAGTCATGACTTCAGCAAAAAGCTTGGAAAAGTTTGGAATTAAAGTGGAAGAGATATCAATACCTATGCATAGGTTAGGTTTGGATATATGGATGCCGATAGGTATGGAAGGGGCAATGGCTACGATGATATTAGGGAGTGGATTAGGTTGGGGGAGAAAGGGTTTATTCGAAACTTCGATAGCAGAATTTTTCGGAAACGCATTAAAGGCTAAAGCAAGGGATTTGCCTAATACAGTAAAAGGAGTAATTCTATTAGGATATTTTATGATAAACAAATATAATAGCAAATATTATGCTAAAGCTAGAAACTTATCACATATACTCAAGGATACTTATGATGAAGCATTAAAGAAATATGATATACTTATTATGCCAACCACTCCTATGAAGGCAATGAGATACAAAGAGAACCCATCCTTCCAAGAATATGTGATGATGGCACTAAGTATGGTCAATAACACTGCTCCCTTTGATGTAACTGGTCATCCAGCTATGAGTATCCCAGTAGGTTATTCTAACGGTCTACCAGTGGGAATGATGTTAGTTGGAAGGCACTTTGAGGAAGAAACAATCCTTAAACTTTCTAATCTGATAGAACAAAGCACGAAATAAAAAATAACATTACTTTTTATTAATTTTTATCTTCTTCTCAGTAATATAACAGCAGCTATTATAATTATTACGATTATAACGCCTATTGCTACATAAAGCAGCGTATTTCCGGAACTCTTAGTAACAGTCGTTGGAACTATAGATGTGGAAACACTTGTTGTAGTAACTGTCGTCGTAGTAGTAGATACGCTTGTAGATGTAGTTGTGCTAACTGAGGTAGTTGTTGTTGTACTTGTTGTCGTTGTTGTAGAGGTGGTTGTAGATACTTGATATACGAACGGATCGTTAGAGGTATACCAACTTTGAGGTACTTGTGAGGTATAATACCACCAAGGTTCTGGCACTGACTGATTAACTAAATGTAGTGCTAATACAACTGGTAATGGTGTCGATGGTAAACCAGTATATGGAGAAGCTATCCAATAATAGTTTTGCTGTGTAGGCCAGCCTACTACAGTTTGATTTACATACTCATACCATAAAGCAGCATAAACAGTAGCAACAGACGGCATGTATTTTATCCAAAGTAAAGCTAAATTATTTATTATTTTATTGTAGTTAGAAGGATTTATACTAAAGTTCCCCATTGCCCATCCTACCCACTGTTCAAAACTTGGTTGAACAACAGATAAGTTAAGTCTATTCAGATCGAAGTAAGTACTATTACCTATAGGTGTTACATTGCCTGGAGAGTTCCAGTAATTATATAAGTAACCTTCAAATTCGTCAATAGGAGTAGGTCCATTAATCAACTCCCACATTAATCCTAAATCATAAGTACCGGACTCCATATTGCTAAACCATACAGTAAAGGGTGGAGTTTCGACTTCCACTGTTAATCCTATTTGTTTCAACTCTTGAGATATTAGGCTTATCTGAGCGTCCCAATCAGTCCAGCCTGCAACTGTAATTATTGTTAGAGGAGGAATTACTGACCCGTTAGGCGCAACTAACTGACCTTGTGAGTTTAAATGATAGCCGTGACTTTCTAATAGTTGTAATGCTGCTGTAACATTACCATAAGGAGGTGCAAATTGTTCTGCTAGCTGAAGTACTGAAGAGTTTAAGACTGATAATTGTTGAGGTGGTAAAGGTAATGGAGTTTCTGCTGGAGGCTCATATCCATACTCTGCTAAATAATACAGTGCAGTTCTATTTATTGCTAGACTAATAGCTTGTCTTAATACTGGATCCGATAATGGCCATTTCAAATCGTTTATGGTCAGCATCACGGGTACGCTTGGTGCAAAGTAGTAATGATAATACTGTGGATTTTTAGCCACGAAGTCTTGCTGTATATCTGGTTCAAATACTCCTCCCCAAGTCACTTGTCCATTATTTAAGGCAGTATCAGCTTGTACGTTACTAGGATATGAGGGATATAATAAGTACTTTATTCTAGGTTCTCCGGGCATCCAGTAGTGTGGATTAGCAACTAAGACTATCTCTTGAGGACTGAAGCTGTAAAGCATGTAGGGACCAGTTCCGATAGGATCAGTCAGCTCGTATGTATATGGATTTCCAGTCTTGTTTAACCCTATGTAACTTCCGTTTGGAAATTGCTCAACTGGAAATACCTTACCCCATTGATTTGGATCAACAATGAATTGCTCTAAGGCAGTATAGAGGATTAGTGGAGAAGTAGTGTTCTTGAACACTATCTCAATCTCGTACGGATTTATTATGGTCATGTTAGCTACGTTACCAGCTAAATAGCCTAATTGAGGATAAGCTTGTTCTAACGCTACTGTATACCATACGGCAGTTGCATTGAATGGGTCTCCATTATTGAAGTATACCCCTTGCCTAAGTTTAAAAATAAGTCCATGAGTAGGTACTTGGATTAAATGCCCAGAGCTATTTACGTAATAATAAGTGTTTATCCACGTCCAATTGGTTGCCAGCCAAGGTATAACTTGTCCGTTAAGATAATTAACTAGTGCCAGAGGCTCATAAATGAACCATATTAGCCCACCGGGCAAAGCAGGATAATTCCATGGGTTAAAGTCATCCTGCCATACAATACCGGGTGATGGCAATAAGGTTATACTTCCCTCAGGTTGAAATGACGATGACTGTTGAGAAGTTACCGGTCTAATAAAGACGCCTGCACTAGCTAGTAGTAATAAAGTGAAGATTGTAGATAGTAGCATCTTACTAAGATTTACTTTAGAGTTTTCTTTCAACTTACACCACTGCGTATACATTTCTTATTACGTATATATAAATTTTATTACTCGCATAAATATATATAATTGAAATTAGTCATGATAATTAGAAAGTCATTCATCAATAATAGTGAGATCCCATGAATATAAATTAAATCCCATTTGAGCATTACCGTGGTTATCATTGAATTCCATACCAATTTGTATAGCATCTAAATAGAATGTTTTTTCATATATTTGAGGAAAAACTTTATTTATAAAAAAGAATTCGTTGTTTAGAAAGAAATTTAAGGGAATTTCTACTTCACCCTCTAAGTTTTTCTCACTAAGGTAATATACCCCTATCCATCCTGAGGCAGAACCGGTATGCGGTAAAACGTATACTAGAAAAGTGTCATTTTCCTTAGTCCCGTTTACTTCGATCGTAACAGTAACGTTGCCTTCTTTAATGAAGAAGGGTGATGTTATATTACTTTCATGATACAACCAAATCATTAATTC
This sequence comes from Sulfolobus sp. B1, assembly GCF_007050195.1. Taxonomy (NCBI): domain Archaea; kingdom Thermoproteati; phylum Thermoproteota; class Thermoprotei; order Sulfolobales; family Sulfolobaceae; genus Sulfolobus; species Sulfolobus sp. B1. The sequence goes on from NZ_QIMI01000023.1 coordinate 10,965, forward strand.
AATATCTGGAAATTGTAGATTACTAATATTAGGATTTTGACTTAACCATATATCATATGAGAAGTCATCAATAGTACCATTTTCATCCCATATAGTATAATTTAACAAGGAATATATCTTAGGGGTGGTAGTTACATTGATAGGTAACTCTAACCATTGCGATTCTGCTGTTTTACCTTGAAATGGAAACCAATACTCTTGACCGTACATGATTCCGGGGTAACCATCTACATCTATATTTGGATTTATTTTCTTAAAACTTGTTAAATTAACTATTAGTCTAAGCCCATAATCTTTAATATAAGTTAGATTAATGAACCCTTCAGCCATCCTATAATTCCAAAGATATGGGGAAATAAATATCGAAACGTTATTAGAATATAATTGTTTAATTTGATATCCATATCCATAAGGATACACACAATTTATTGACATATCAGAGTTGTTGTATAAAAGAAATATTTCGTGAATTTTTACATTTGAGTTAATGATACTAAATTTTATGTATACTAATATTGTGAAAGTTAGGAATAAGATAATTGCAATTAACGCTAAATATCTTCTTTTCATAAACATCTTCCAAAATAGTGATTCTTTTTTATCAATAAAAAATTAATCTAATCATTCAATTCTTTTGTAAGGATCTGGGACGGACTCTATAAGTAACCTAGTATACTCGTCTTTAGGATGGGATAATACAGTTTCTACATCACCTTCATCCACTATTCTACCTTGTTTTACTACATAAACCCTATCTGCTACGTAACCTATTGTAGCTATGTCGTGAGTTATATACATAATTGATATACCTTTTTCATCTCTTAACTGCTTAAATAATTCTAGTAGAGATGCCCTAATTGAGGCATCAACATTAGATACTGGCTCATCCGCAATTATAACCTTAGGGTTAAGTGCTAGTACTCTTGCCAAATATACTCTTTGTCTTTGTCCTCCAGATAATTGAAAGGGATACTTATCTAAGAAATCTGATGGGGGAGTGAGAGCTACTTCTTTTAATAACTCTTTTATTTTCTCATCCATATCACCCTCGTAGCCATAGATCTTTAGTGGTCTTTCCAAGTGCCATCTCACTGTGTGAGCAGGGTCTAATGAGGAATACGGATCTTGAAAGACTAGTTGAACCTCAGCTCTATATTTTTTCAATTGTTTCTTGTTCATCCTAACAACATCTAAATTCATCGGATGATAGATTATTTGTCCTTTAGTGGGCTTTAACAAGCCTACTATCATCCACGCAATTACTGTCTTACCACCCCCGCTCCCTCCAACCATGCCTACTATCTCATTGCTTCTAATTTCCATATTTACGTCCCATATGCCTGGTCTATGCTCTTTTTGAAATATATTTTTTCTTACTATAAAATCCTTATATATGTGGATTAATTCTATTAATTTACTCATAAGCCTTTTTCACCTCATTTCTCCACTCTGGATATCTATGACATTTATAATACCCGAAAGAATCATATTTAACTGTCTCAGGCTGACTATCCTTACAAGTTATTGTCGCGAAGGGGCACCGATACGAAAATACACATCCTTTAGGATACCTTATAAATCCTTCAAAATCACCTGAAATCCTAGGCAACTTTTTACCCCTAGCTCTAATCGTAGGTATACTATTAAGTAAAAGGTAAGTATAAGGATGATAAGCTTCTTCGAGTAACGTGTTGTATTTGCCATATTCTACTATTTGACCTCCATACATAACCGCTATGTAGTCAGATATTTGAAATAGCATTGCGATATCATGGCTTATAATAACTAAAGTTAAATTTCTCTCTTTTTGCAGCTTCTTTATAAGTCTGAGTATTTCATACTGAACTACTACATCTAAGCCAGTAGTTGGCTCATCCATTATAACTATTTCAGGATTCAGAAGAAGTGAAATTGCTATTACAACCCTTTGTTTCATACCTCCAGAAAGCTGGAACGGGTACATATCTAATATTTGCTTATCAGAAAGACCAACGTCCTCTAAAGCTTTGTAAATCATGCTTAGATTATTGTAGTAATCCATCCCTTTCGACTTAAGTATATCAGCAAAGGTTTCCTTTACCTTTCGTATTGGATTTAGAGAGTTTTGGGCAGCTTGAGGAACATAGGAGATTATCTTACCTCTAATCTGGTTTAATTCAATATCATCTAAATTAAATATTTTGTATTTTTCGTTTATTATCACATCACCGGACTCTACTATCATTGGAGGGCTGACGAATCCCATTACAGCAGTAGCTAGAGTAGATTTACCAGAACCAGATTCCCCAGCTATGCCAGTTATTTTATTTCTAGGAATATCTATACTTACGTTCCTCAACACTCTAATGAGTCCATAATCTGATAAATAGCCTACACTTAAGTTTTTTACTGATATACTTACTTCGTCCATTCTATAACCTCCTCCTCCTTTCTTCTTTTCTTAATTTCACTTAACATCTTCTTATACTTCTTATTATCTACCCTTAATCTAGGATTAGCTACCCGATCGATCCCAATATTTATCAATGCGAACGAGAGGGCAACCAAACCTATCATCAATCCAGGTGGAATGTACCACCACCATAAACCTCTTAAATAAGCTTCTCCTCCCAGTGACCAATAGAGCAATGTTCCCCAATTTACTTGAGTTAAGCTTCCTAAACCAAAATAATATATAAAAGTGAATCCAGCTATTCCGTAAATTGCAGTGAAGAAGAAATTAGAAGCTATAAAGGGTAAATTGTTTGGTATTATTTGTCTAACAACTATGCTAAGTTTAGATTCTCCTATAAGCTCTGAAGACAGTATATATTCCCTTCTCCTCAACGGTAAAACTAACGATCTGAGAACTCTAGCCCCCCACGCCCAGCCTGTAGTAGATAAAGCTATTAAAATCGTGATATAACCTAACTTTATCTGCTCAGCTCCTAAGTAAGCCCCTATTAGTTCAATAATTAATATGCCTGGTATTACTAAGAATATTTGTGTAATACCACTTAATATTCTGTCCACTAACGTATCAGCATATAATCCAGCAGATATACCTATAAAAATTGAAATAAGAGTTCCTATCAAGCCCGTAAGTAAGCCTACTCCTATAACTGGGAAACCTCCAACTAATAGTTGAGAAAACACATCATGTCCATAATCATCAGTTCCTAACCAATGTTTAGGTGAAGGAGGAAGATCCCTAGGGAATTGCGTAGAATTAGGATTATAAGGAGTCCAAAAAACCCCTATTAAACAAAATATTATTATTGCTAATAAGATGTACATCCCTACCCTAGCAACTTTCTGTTCCCAAATGCCTTGTAATAAGCTGTAAAACGGACTATATTTATTTATTTTAAACCTTCTCATTTTACTCTCCCTCAGTTTCCTCTTTACTTGTTCTAGGATCTATGATTCCATAAATTATATCCGCTACGAAATTGCTTAACACCATAGCAGTTACTAACATAAAAAATATTCCATTTAATAACGGATAATCAAGACCCGTAATCGCTTGATTGAAGAAATATCCTAGTCCAGCATAATTAAACAAATACTCTATAGCTACAGCCCCTAAAACGGAATATCCTAAGGCGATTGAAAAACTGGTAAAATTAGGTAATAAGGCTAATCTGTATGCTTTACTCGAAATTACTCTTTCCGGAACACCCATTAACCTATAATAATTCATATAATCCTCTTGCAATATAGGAATCATATTATTTCTCATGCCTATTATCCACCCTGCAAGTGAAAACAACACTAGGGTTAAAACTGGTAATATGGCATGATATATAACGGACCATATAAAAGGTAGTGAAAATGTAGGCTTTAGAAATATAAATGTATTGTATTGCCCGCCGGTAGGGAAAATATGAAGATCTACTGCCAGAAATTCTATTAAGATTTCCCCTGTCACAAACACCGGGAAAGTATATAAGAACATGGTACCACCTAGAATTACGTAATCTCTAATGCCTCCCCTATGTAAGGCTGCTGATCTACCCAATAGATTACCTATGAAGAAAGCTGCGACCACCGCTGGTATTACAATCATGAATGTCCATGGAGCAGCCTCTGCGATTATTTTACCTACTGAGATGGGGAACTCAGTCAACGAGGGTCCAAAATTTAATCTTATTATGTCCTTTAAGAAGTCGAAATATTGTATATAAAGTGGAGTATGATAATATTGGGATAAACCTAGTTGTTGTACCAATGTCTCAATTTCTTGCTGGACGTTTTGCCCATATGCAGAAAGATTACCTCCTATTCTTCCATATATTATAGTACCCAGAACGTTCCCTGGAATAAGCCTAGGAAGTATGAAATCCAAAGAGATTCCGATAAACCAAATAATAACATAGTATATACCTCTTTTTATTATGTAGTCCTTCCTCATTATTCTTCCTAATATTTCATAAATAATTAGGAGTATAAAAGCATTATTTTAATTAATAATGTAAAGATGGTTAGATGAATTATATAAGTCTAGTCGATATTATGTTTAAACTTCTCTTAAAGTTTATAAATATGTATACAAAACATTAGTAAAATTCCCTTACTCTCGTTTCAGCTGTATATCAATAAAATTTCCCTTAGGTACCCTGACTTTGTTGAGTTGATTATCTGTTTTCACGTTAGCTAAATTATCCCTGATCCTAAACTTGATTTCGATATCGTAGTCATTCATGTTTAAGACTATAACTCTTTTATCGTATGGAATAAGACATACATTAAATAATGGCATATCACTTTCGAGAGTGAATCCTAAATAATCGTAAACTATATCCCTCATAGTTTGTCTGACTATCTCCGGGTAATACTCCACGAGATAAGGGGTGTACTTAGTTAAAGATAGCAAATAAACTATGGAATTATCATATGCTATTTTATGTAATACCGGGTAACTCCTATTACCGTCAGTAGCATATAAAAGTATTTCCTCTTTTCCCTTATAATCTACTATTGGACCGACTGGAAATCCAATTTGTCTTCGGTGATCCATAGAGTAAAATTTGTCTCCTTTGATGAACGCCTTAACATGAATAACATCATCGACCAATTCTAAACCATCTATATAACCTCCTTTAGCTATTACTTCTGTAGCTGATGAAGTCAAAATTAAACTAACTTTTTTTCTTACTAAATCAAATATATCTCCTTGCCTAATCCACTTATCTGTAATTAATACATAGTCTCCTTCATTAAAGTTATTAGATGGTAGCAAAGGTATACCAATCATTCCTAAATAATCCTCAATATATCTGTCAGAACTGTTGGAATAGATTGGTTGAGTAACAGGCACTTTAATACCTGACAAATTCCCTTTTAGCTTATTTCTCAAATCTATTACCCCCTTTAGTTTACTCTTTAGCTCTGCTGTAAGTTCATTATAATATCCCAATAATGAACCTGCGTGAAATAATGTTACTTCCCTAGTAAGGCTTAATAGACTGAGCAGAGCTTGTTCTAAATATGACTTGACGGCAGTTGGAATACTCCAATTGAATCCATTCCCTTGATCAAACCATACTCCCAGTAACTTATCTCCAACTAATGCTTTAACGAAATTAGCAATAAAGAAAGAACCATATCTCCCCGTCCCCTCTCTCGACTCAGTTCCTACATAGATACTATCAAACATTTCCTTTAATTTATTAAGAAAAAGCCCTCTATGATAAAAGTCCTCTCTCCACTCTGGCAATTTAAGGGTTATTTTCACTCTAGGATTTACTCTTCTAGATACGTCGACGACGTATTTCTTAGAGACATCCAAGAGCAATTCAGTCGAATATACTGCCCATAGACTACTTATCATGGCATCTCCTTTTCTTATACTCTCTATCAGCCTTTCCTTGGTTAATGAAAAACCAAATCTCTCGTTAAATAACTCTACATCATGATCAGAATAGCACCAATTCGACCAAAAATCATCTATAATAATTTCATCAAATATTGTAGCTTGTTGACTCATAACTTTACCTACCAACTCTTTATTCTTATCATCTTATATACAGATTACGTTAAAGCCCAACGATCTCTTTTCTCCCCACCCTTCGCCCCAAGTACCTATAGCAACACCTCCTGCTACTTCAAATTCCTTCTCGAATAGATGTTTAACCTTACTCATTATTATTAAAAAGCGTACCGTCATTAATCAATGTGAGAGATAAGCTATTTGCTATACCGGGTAACCCACCCGTATTGGTTAATAACGTTCCGAACTCATGTAGATTTTATGATAGATGTCCATTTCACTTCGAAACTTGTAAGATGGAGAGACCTAGACTATTGAATGTAAATGGTAGTCATTTCTCTAGGTGTTACATTCCACAGCAAAATAATAGTGTCGATTTAAACTCCTTACCTGTCCCTCCAGAATACTATAGCGAGGAGGGAGGAAGTCTTAAGGTAGAAACTGAAAGCAACGATGCCAGTATAATTCTTCGTGTTGAAAATTTAACTAAAGTCTTCATGGTTAGTAAAGGGTTGGTTAGTAAAGAACCGCTTTATGCCGTTAATGGAGTATCTTTTCAACTTAAAAAAGGGAAGATTATAGCCTTAGTGGGTGGAAGTGGACATGGTAAGTCAACTATTGCGAGAGTATTAGCTGGTATAGAGGAGCAAACAAGTGGAAAGATATACCTAGAGGATAAAGACTTTTCCTCAACTTCTAAGAGGAGAAGCATATATTATAGATCAAGAGTTCAGATGATATTCCAAGACCCTTATTCCTCATTAGATCCTAGACATACCGTGAAATGGCATATAGAGAGACCATTGTTACTTCACAAAAAAGTAAGGAATAAGAGTGAGTTAGAATCTAAGATAGGGGAAATATTGAAGACTGTTGGACTAAAGCCTCCGGAGAAGTACTTAGGTAAATATCCTCATGAGTTGTCCGGGGGAGAGAGACAGAGAGTGGCAATAGCTAGAGCTATAAGCGTAGAGCCTAAGGTTCTAATAGCTGATGAACCGGTATCGATGTTAGATGCGTCAGTTAGAGCAGGAATCCTAAATCTTTTGAAGAATTTTAAGAAACTGGGCATGAGCATATTATATATTACTCATGATATAGCTACTGTATCATATGTTGCAGATGAGATGATGGTTATATACAAAGGGAAAATAGTCGAGAGCGGAAACGTATGGGATATCGTCAAAAATCCAAACCATGAATATACTAAGGAACTGATTAGTGCTGTGCCTGATCCGTACAAGAGAATATAAAAACTTTTTTATTAACTTATTTATTCAAATATTTTATAAATTGTTATATAAATTTCCTTATATTATTATGTAACTCTTATGATAAACGTATTAAAA
>NZ_QIMI01000231.1:0-1593 GCF_007050195.1 Sulfolobus sp. B1
CAGTTCAAATATGACGTTCTTAACTTCAGCTAGAATACCAGCAGGTGAATATAATGAAATATTTTTGCAAATATCAGCTGCACAAGTTACTATAGGAAATGTTAACGTTTCAGCTAAACTGCCTAGTGAAGTTCTTAAAATACATATTATAAATGGTATGGATTTGAAAGGAGGTTCTACTGAATCACTTTTGATTAGTTTCCCACATATCGCATACGCTAACGGTCAAGTGATAATAAGCCCGTCTATTACAGCTCAAGTCATTAGTTAAGTTTTCAGCAAAATAAAAACTCTAAATTAAGCTGTTCCATTTTTTTGAAATTGACAAGCTATTGTAACATTAATAGCACTTTTAAATATAAACTCCTTTTGGCATCTTATGCAATATATTTGTCCTTCGTGTAATACTAATGCTTATTCAATTACCTCTCTTAAGAAGCATTTTAGAAAATCTCACTTGAGCAAGTGTGAAATTTGTAATTATGTTAGCAAGAACGTAGTTCATCATTATAGAAGGTTAGCATTACAAGGTGATGAAAAACATTTAGTATTATGGTACCTTTCAACTAACTTAAAGGACTCAGAAATAAAGGTAGAGCTGAAGAAAAGAGCAGTCTATTTATTAAGACGTAATTATATAGCAGAAGAGGTAGTCATAAGTTAGATAAGTTCTTACTTATCTGAGAAAAAAGAATTTATTCAAATTAGGTAAAAATTATTCGACGATACGATATGAAGTTAGGTTAATAAAAGTTTATGTACATATAAATGTATATGATGGATTTAGATTCTAAAGGAAAAGGTATGCCTTTTGAATTCTATGGAGCTTACTATCCACCTATATACTCTAAGCTAAAGGCTAAAAACTTGAGAGAGCTGGTAATAGGTATAAGAAACGCCGATAAGTACTCATTATTTTATCACGTTTTTCATCCCATTTTCTCCTCTCACTTAATCCCTGAAGAATACTCAAATGATTTCGCTCACTGGATAGCCGAAAACCTTGGCTATAAGGAATTGGCTGAGTTAGTCTCTGACATCCCCGGAGCAGAGCCTAGAACCGTTGAAGATATTAGAAAAGATCTAATTGAAATTCTGGAGCCTAGAGCAGATGATAAAATAGCGTTATATCCCTTTGTTTTCATTTCTTGCAGACCAATAGTATATAAAACAAATTATAGCGCAAATACTTTAGCAGAATTTCTTGATTTAATACAGCAAATTCCATCTAGATCCCTAGTATGGCATTTTGTGGCAAAAAGGGTCTTAGGATATTCTAAGAGAAATGATTTCTCTGAATGGATAGAAATGAATTTTGGTTTGACAGATGTAGCTGAGGCTTTGAGCAAATTAGATCCTCAAACGTACGTTAATGAAGAAATTCTTAGGAAAGATATAATCAAAACGTTAGAGAGGGGGTTGTTAAAATGATAGAAAAATATGAGAAATTTATAGGGGAACACGAGCTGGATGCAATATTCAGAATTGCTGAAAAAATAAAGGATTTGTCTATTTTACACGTGAACTCAACAAAGGCAGGAGGAGGAGTTGCTGAAATATTGAACAGAATGGTTCCATTGATGAAGGAATTAG
>NZ_QIMI01000232.1:0-1576 GCF_007050195.1 Sulfolobus sp. B1
GTAACCTTATCCCTCCAATTCTCGAGCTTCCGTAGACGTGAAATACACTCCTAAGACATGAAGAATACAACTAGCTAGCCCATAATGCCTAACTCATTATTAAACCCTCATCAACAAGCAAATAATCACCATGTTTAATATTAACCTTGACATCGTAATTAACATTAGCCAACTTGTGGAGAGCTAGTGAGGTAGTGAAGTCTTCCAACTTGACAAGTAAGATGTTAAGGCTAATACAATCTCATCCAAAGGAATGAAAGTAAGCTTAAAAGGGTAAAGATAATTTGGGAAATCAAACCCGTTGTCGCCCTAAAAATACTTTTTCGCAATAAAGAAAATTCAATATATATCAACCAAATTGTTGTCCACACATAGGCGATAAACTTGTGAACCGCTCTAAGGGAACACTTTAGGGCGAAGAAGAGGTCAGTTGAAAAGGGAAATCATAGATTAACTACTCGCTATCCAGAAACTGTTTTAGTATACTAAAACACTTTTACGTTAAACTGTTTTATTCCATTAAAACATATATTCAAGGCATATCTTATTATAATGATGGATAGTGAAAAGCTGAAGGGCGTAATACTAGACCAAAAGGAGAGTATGGAAGAACTGTTAACAAGGGAGAGGATAATAAAGAGAGACACACCGTTTGACCTATCTAACTATTTAAACCACCCAAACATAATAGCAGTGTTGGGAGTGAGAAGGTGTGGCAAGTCTGTATTCTCCTACACGCTTTTAAGGGAAATTTTAAGTACTTTCGCATACATCAACTTTGACGATTATAGGCTAATAGAGTTCTCAACAAGTGATTTTGAAAACTTGCTAAAGGGGTTCTACGAGCTCTACGGGGACTTTAACTACATTTTACTAGACGAAGTACAGAACGTTAACGGATGGGAACGCTTCGTCAGTTCGCTTAGAGTAAATAAGACTGTAATCTTAACTGGTAGCAACTCAAAACTACTCTCTGGAGAGTTAGCTACTTCACTAACTGGTAGGCATGTGGATTTAGTCCTTTTCCCATTCTCATTTAAGGAGTTCTTAAGGTATAAAGGAAAAGAGACTCATGACATTTTCTCGATCAAGTCTAAGAGCTCACTAAAGAGGGAACTAGAAGAGTACCTCACTGTCGGTGGATTTCCAGAGACTGTTGTAATGGGCAAGCGAGTACTCAGCTCTATAATAAATGACATAATAAGCAAGGACATAATCTTTAGATACAAGGTGGCAGAGGTTAACAAGTTCAAGACCTTTGCCTATAGTATAATAAAATATTACAGTAGCGAGATAAGCGTGAGGAGGATGGCGAAGATGCTTAACATAAGTACAGCAACGTTAGAGAAATGGTTAAACGGTTTGAGAGAGTCCTACTTAGTCTTTATGCTAGAGAGGTTTAGTAGGAGCCCTAAGCCTCTGAATTCAGAGAAGAAAGTGTACGTAGTAGACACTGGGATAATTAACAACTTTACTGTAGAGAGGTCTGTCTCTAAACTAATGGAAAACGTTGTGGCTATACATCTGCTTAGGAAGAACCAGCTTGAGGGTGTAAGCTATCTGAAGGAACAAGAAT
>NZ_QIMI01000233.1:0-1566 GCF_007050195.1 Sulfolobus sp. B1
ATTAATTGAAAAACATACAAATAGTATTGCTTAAATCATCGTCTTTGAAAACGCCTCCCTAAGGAGAGGAAGTCAGACTCCGTTCTAGAATTTAGATTAAAGAGCCCAACTTTCATTACCTGAGGGAAGAGAGGTTAGTCTGCTAGTTTTATTAGCGTCACATCCTATTAGATCAAACGTATCCTACTCCCACGTTCACAAAGGAAAGACAAGCCTCGCTCTTTAAGGTATGGATGAGGTCAGTATTTAAAAATACATAGGAATGATTGAGTGTGGACAACAATTTGATTGAAAAATTTTCTTTAAAAAACGGAAAAGTATTTTTGGAGCGAGTTATTTATTAGGCGAGAATGTGAATGGGTTTGATTTCCCTCATTTAACTCAACAAGAAATACAATAACAGGATGGCTGAAAACATTCTTACCCAATGTACTCGAAATCAATAAGTGAGAATAAAATTTTATGAAATTGTTGCCAACATGCGAAGAATTCAGCTTATAGCTTATTTTTTCAATTCTCAATATATCTCTTAAAATGCTTTCTAATTGACTAGAAATGAAATTCCATTTCTCTTAAAATAGGGTCTACTAACGTGTACTCTCCCTCCTCAACCTTCTCAATGAAATTGTAATTTACCAAAGCTTCAAGTACTGAGCTCAACTCCTTATCGTCTATCTCTCTCTTTAATCTCACGGTTACAGCGAATTTTATATCTTTCCATCTCTTGGCGATTTTGATGGAGGATAACGTTGCTAAGTATAATTCCCTATTCCTACCTTCGAGGAAATGGTTCAATTCCTCTAGCATTAATTTCCTACCTTCATTTATAGTTATCTTCAACGAATCATTGAAGCTAAGCTTTCTTATAGCGTAATTATTGCCAAACAGCGTTAACCAACCTACCACTCCATCTAATCTGTTAACTACTTCCTCAGCTTTACTGTCTTCAAGGTCCACGTTTAGCTCCTCCATACCCGCCTTTAAGAAGCCTATTGAAACTTGTTTGTTAAAAGGTCTTAGCTTGATTTCAATAGGTGGTCTTCCCAATAAGGGTGAACCCTCCTTTGGATTTAGCAAAGCTTTTACTAAGCCAACATAAGATCCAGAGAATAAGAACCTAACCTTTGGGTTACTCATGAAGACGTTTCCTAGGACGTCTAATAGTGGCTTAGTAACTGAGGAGAGCTCTTGTACCTCATCTAATCCTATAACTAGGTCATGGTTTATGGACAGAAGTAGTTCTAATAAGCTCCTTTGAACGTTTAATTTACCGCCCTTTAACTCTACACCCAAAGGACCTAGGTTAAAGTTAACACTAACGTTCAATAATTTGAATAATTTATTTCTATTTATCTCTGAGATCAGTAAAGATAGCAATTCTCTCAACGTTGTAACTCCCCTTAAGTTCAAATAAATTCCATCAATCCTATCGTTCTTTTTCAACTCATTAATTGCAACTTTCATGACACTGGTCTTTCCTATCCCTCTTTGCCCACCGATTATTATCCAATTTTTGGAAATTATTTGTTCCCTTATGTATTGAACCTCCTTTTCTCTTCCGAATAA
>NZ_QIMI01000234.1:0-1555 GCF_007050195.1 Sulfolobus sp. B1
GAGTAGGATTAGCTACTTTATTGCTAATAATATTATTTTTTATAAATTATTTTGGAATAAAAGTGCTGGGAAAAACTAACTCTGGAATAACAGCTTGGAAACTGATAATACCCACGATAACTTTCTTACTATTATTCTCAGCCTTCAATGCAAAGAACTTTACCGCGTATGGAGGGTTATTTCCTAGTAATGTAGCATATGCCAGCTCTGGAATAGTAGGTCCGGCTGCGATGCTTTACGCAATACCTTCAACAGGTATAGTGTTCGCTTACTTAGGATTCAGACAGGCCGTGGAATATGCAGGCGAAGCCAAAAACCCACAGAGAGATGTTGGAAGAGCAGTAATATTCGCATTACTAATAGCTATCGTAATTTACACACTATTGCAAGTATCATTTATAGGAGCTATAGATTGGAAAGCGGCTGGTATTACGACTCCGGGGAATTGGACAGCTTTACTCTCAAGTCCTTGGTCAACTGGACCATTTTATAGCGAAATTACGGCTGCTGGAAAGGCACTAAGCCTAGCTGCTCTGATTTATTGGGGCTACATATTACTTATAGACGCGGTAATTTCTCCTAGCGGAACTGGTCTAATTTACATAGGAACTACGACTAGAACGTTTTACGGAATATCAATGGATGGTTACTTTCCCAAATTCTTCATTACATTAAATAAGTATAGAATACCCATATGGTCACTAATAGCATCTTTAATTTTAGGTTTCATTTTCCTATTGCCATTCCCAAGTTGGTATCTTTTAGTAGGCTTCATCTCTTCAGCTACTGTGTTGACATACATTATGGGTGGTATTGGATTACAGACCTTAAGGAGAACTGCCCCAGATCTGAAGAGAACTATTAAAGTACCGGCAGCAAGCGTAATAGCTTCAATAGCTACAATAGCTGCTATACTAATTCCATACTGGTCTGGTTTTACTACACTTTACTATGTGTTCTCAGCATTATTCATAGGCGTACCCATTTTCTGGATGTATTATGCAGTTAGGGAGTTAGGTATGAATAGAAGTTTAGGTATTGGATTAGGCATAGCACAGTTACTTGCAAATATTGGATTAGCTTATTTTGGATACGTCAACATCATTACTGCATCTTCTGCAACAACTGGTGATTTAATCAGAAGCTTCCTATTATATTTCTTAGGTTTCTTAGGAATGCTAGTAATTCCGACAATTGTAGGTTATACCACGGTCAATAATAAAGGAAGACAGTATATAAAGAGCGGATTCTGGGTAATTTTCTTGATACTAGCAACTTACATTCTAAGTTTCTTTGGAGGATTCGGTCCGTTAGGTACGTCTGCTCCAATACCATTCCCATACGACACTATAGTAATGGCAATAGTGGGGTTAGCATTTTATTTCTTCGCGGTCTACAGTGGTTTCAGAACAGACGAGATAGAAAGTATAATAAAAGAACAAACGGAGAGCCCCTAAAAGAGAAAAGTTTATCTTTTTTATCTTCTCTTTTCTATTATGTCAAATCAGAAAAAGGTATTATTTTTAGTTGGAGAAGAGTTTGAAGATATAGAGGT
>NZ_QIMI01000235.1:0-1551 GCF_007050195.1 Sulfolobus sp. B1
CTTTTCCTTTATTTTCTACTTTTAATAAAACAATTTCTCCTATTTCTCTAGTATTTTTAACGTGGGGTCCTCCATCAGCTTGTATATCAATGCCTGGTATTTCAACTATTCTCCATATAGGAATTTCTGGAGGGTTCCTCCCAGCTAGTTTTACTATTGCTGGAATCATTAATGCTTCATCTCTAGGTAAAAAGTACACCTTAACATCTATTGACTTTTTAACAATCTCGTTCGCTTCATTTATTAGCTCTATTAGTATTGCCTTATCCTCTACGTTAAAATCATCTTTAGCGTATTCTGGGCTTATGTGACCTCCAGTTATAAGAGAACCAAATTTCTCGTAGGCTAAAGCAGAAATTATGTGAGAGGCAGTATGAAGTCTCATCATCCTATATCTTCTTTCCCAATCAATAACTCCCTTTACTAATTCGCCTTCATTAAACTTGTTAGATTCAACCTTATGCAATATTTCTCCATTCTCTTTTTTTACCTCTAGTACTTTTACCTTTTCGCCTTTATTATTTTCTAAAAAACCTAGGTCGTTTTCTAACCCTCCTCCTCCCGGATAGAATGCTGTCTTATCTAAAATTACATAGTTATCAAGTATTTTTATGACCTTACTTTCGAATTCTTTAACGTATGAATCATTAAGATATAGTTCTTCGGTCATTTAGTTTACTTTATTCCCTTGAATTATAAATATACCGTTTTTGTAGTTAAAGGTGACCGTTGATGAGTCAATTCTAGTAGGTAATGCTATTATTTTAACAATGCTATTATTTACGGAATTTAATATATATATTTTTTCTCCATCAGATTTAATTAAAATCCTGTTATAAGTTACCTCTTTACCTCTAAGATCTAGGTATATTACTACCTTATCTTGACTGATATATACATCGTAGTCTGGATCTTCATCTTCTCTAATAAACACGTTAGGCATATTACTTATCTTGGATTCGATTGATTTAAACTCTTAGTACCTTACCCTTCACCTTAAAAAAGTAGAGTGAGTAAGATATATATTAGCCATGCTTGGTAAAGATTTCCAAAAGATATGGGGAGAAAAAGAAGAAAAGTATAAGTTTAAGGGCTCAAAGGAGCCACTTAAATACAGATTAGTTCAAGCTCACTATAAAATTAGTTCAATGATTAGTAGATTAGATGCATATATCAGTAGGATGCAGGAAAGAGATAAAGTTCTATTTGAGAGGGTAGTGGAAGCACAGATGGCTAAAGATACACAAAGAGCTGCTATGTATGCTAATGAGGTAGCAGAAATAAGGAAGATATCCAAGCAGCTATTGACTACTCAAATTGCCTTAGAGCAAGTGGAATTAAGGTTAGAGACAGTTTCAGAACTAGGTGACATATTTGTCAATTTAATACCGGTTTTAGGAGTAGTTAATGAGCTTAAGAGTACGTTGAGAGGGATAATGCCAGAAGTCTCGATCGAATTAGCTGACTTAGGAGAAGGATTACAAGAAATAGTAACAGAGTCTGGAGAGTTCACTGGCTTATCAACATATTCAGCAGCCTCTTCACCAGAAG
>NZ_QIMI01000237.1:0-1518 GCF_007050195.1 Sulfolobus sp. B1
GTTCAGTATAGTTGATTCCATATACTAAAGTTAATCGTAAGGCTGTTATGTTAGTAGGAAAAGTTTCAGTATTCATGGAGATGAAGTATGCAGCAGCCTCATAGCCTAAGTTAAGGAAAACTTGGCTAAAATTAACATATTTATTGTATTGGTAAGCGGAGTACATCTGTTCCAAAAAAGGTTGTGAAACGTAAGATATTTGTGCTTGATTCGTTGCGAAATCTTCAACTCTATCAGTATGAGATAAACCGTAATCTACTATTATGATAGGTATATGTGCTGGTTCAGCTACCGCTGGAATATTAGTTAGGTTCTCTGCCCAATAGTGAGGATTCTTTTCAAGAGTGATCGTTGACATCCCTGCCCCTACTTTTTTGATCACATATGGACCAGTTCCGTTCATCCCATTTTCATTTATATATGAATTTGCACTGTTTGGTTGTACTCCTCCGTGTTGGTCTACGTATACTGGGTTTACTATTGCTCCCCACCAGTTTGCCAAGTCTAGTAGGAAGTCTCTGTAGGGTTCTAGTGTGTTTATTTCTACCTCATATGGTCCTTTAACAACTACTGCTTGGTATGGGTATTCCATTATCTTCTGAATTGTTTGATTGTTTGCGTTGAAGTGTGATAGGATAGATGCTAAAACCTTAGCTGTTAAAGTAAAGTTTCCTCCAGTTTGTAATCCAGTAACGTTTTGAATTGCATTGTTTACACCCCAAGGTATAGCGTATCCAAATGTACTAAACACTGTTCCATTAAACAATAAACCAACATAATTAGAGATGCCTGCTCCTTGTCCCATTAGTATTGTCCTATATAACGAGAACCATACTGTTGACGCGTTGACTTGTACTCCGTCTGGGAAGTAAACTCCTTGTCTTATGAAGAACGTCCAGTTCTCGTAATTGGATGTACTCCAATTCTGAGCTATTACCGGAACTACATGGAGATAGTCTGACCCGTTAAATTCCACAAGTTCTTGGAATACAGCTGTGAAGAAAGGACCATCTTCCACTGCAAACCCTGTAGCTGGATCTAATGCATCTGGAGGAATAGTTTGGGATACGTCTATTAGTTGTGAAGTATTAGATGGAGCTATAGTGATAGTAGTTTGGCTTGATACTACCATGGATGCTAATGAAACTAATAACACATTTAGTATGATTGCTATCAAGAAGAAGGAAGCTGGGTTCATCCTCTTTTTTATGCTTTTCATGCACGTATAATTTTTAGGCCAATTAAAAAGCTTTCTTAAAATAAGAGTTTGCTATAAATACTTTAATTTCATTTTTAATCATTCACAATTAATATCTTTTTCTAAAATATATTAAAATCTAAGGAATACGTAATACAATGTCATCGCGTATGCCTACTTTAGATATATAGTTCCTAATGTATCAATCTGATCGTTTAAGATAATTTATGCCTCAATACTGTGTTGATTTATTTCGACTTCTGGATTATTCTGACTTTTCCCATAAATTAATGCTAAACCTATTACATGGATTTAGAATT
>NZ_QIMI01000238.1:0-1496 GCF_007050195.1 Sulfolobus sp. B1
ATATCTTGGATACATTTCAATATAGTTTGAGTAAAATTCCAAAAAATACCATAGGAAAAATAGCCACTTTCTACGGAAATGTAGGGAACCTAGCGAGAAGTTATACTTATATTTTAGGATTAGGTCCTCAAGGAGTTCAAGCTGTAGGTAAGATGAGTACACTAGCTACAAACTACTTAATAGCCAAACTTAAGGAAGTTAAAGAATTAGAGTTAATTGCACCCAACAGACCTAGAAAGCACGAAGTAGTATTTAGTGCGAAACCGTTAGCTGATAAATATGGCGTAACTGCAAACGACATTGCTAAGGCTCTATTAGATAATGGATTTTATGCCCCGACCATTTACTTCCCGCCTATCATTGAAGAGTCGTTAATGATAGAACCTACTGAGACTGAAACGAAGGAAACACTAGATCAATTTGCAGATGTTTTGAAAAAGATTGTGGAAATTGCTAAAACTAATCCTAAAGCAGTAATGGATAGCCCTAGTAATACTTCAATAAAGAGACTTGATCAAGTATATGCTAATCATCCTACTAGTATAACGCCTACATATAGAGTGTTAAGGCTAAGAAAATTAGGCAAAATATCTTCACTTAAATAATAGAGGAAAACAATATTGAAATGTATCCAAGATATGGTATTGAAAATGTTACGTTATCTACTTCTAAAACTTTTCCAACAACTAGGTTATGAGGTATACCATTTATTGGCTCTAACCCTATTCTATTATCCGGTAAAGGATTAGTTATTTTATCTACACCTTGCGTTACATAATTACTATCTTGATTTATCCCTATTACCCTGTGAATTACGTAATTATTATAATATGGTGATCTATATATTATAATATTTCCTACTTGTACATTAACAGGCTGAGTATAGAAGGTCAGCGCTCCATTTTGAAATACAGGATACATTGAGACACCTTCTACGCTTGCACTCTGGACTATATTAGAGAACATTATGACGTATATTAAGGCTATAATTAGAATTATTGCAATATCACTCTTCTTCATCTTCATCAAGATCACTTAAATCCAATTCTATTACCTCTCCCTCTTCTTCTTTTTGGCTAGAATCCTTAGACTCGATTTTCTTTACGCCTTTTTTCCCTTCAATTTCTACGGAAGAACCTCCAGCCTTAATCTTAGATACTACTGCTTTCCATTTATTACCACAATTACTACATGTAAATGAACCCATTACGGTTATTGTTATTCTTCCGTAGGAATCTGGAAGTGGAGATATCAATTGCCACGTCTTATCTGGCTTCTCAGCCCTATTACCACAGTTTGGGCAAACGTATGGGTCAGATTGTTTCTTTTTTGGCATCAATTCTATAGTCTTTTAAAGGGATTTTAAAAATATCTGTATAACTATAGCAATAACCAGAAATGGCGAACCAGAATATATTACTTTTAATCCATTTTTATATAATAAAATAAAATCACAAAACAACGACATTATCAACACAATATCTAACCAAACAGAT
>NZ_QIMI01000024.1:0-17918 GCF_007050195.1 Sulfolobus sp. B1
GTGGAGAGGTTCATCACGGAAGAGTGGTTAAGGGAAGTGGATATCCCATCAGATTCCCATTCATAGATCTAGCAGAAGTGTCGGCAGGAGGAGGTACAATAATTTGGAGAGATGAAGCTAACGCTTTAAAGGTAGGTCCAATTAGTGCTGGTGCCGATCCAGGTCCTATTTGTTATAATAAGGGAGGAAATAAACCAACGATAACTGATGCCAATTTGGTCTTAGGTAAGTTAGGGGATGAGTTAATAGGTGGTAATCTAAGACTAAATAAAGAAAAGGCTTTACAAGGTTTATCAAAGTTAGGTGATCCTTTTGAGGTAAGTAGAAATGCCCTAGAACTAATAAACTTGGAGATGGCTAGGGCTATAAGGCTTGTCACTGTGGAGCGAGGTCTAGATCCTACATCTTTTAGCCTGATAGCTTTTGGCGGTGCTGGTCCGCAACACGCACTATACCTCGCTGATGAAATTGGTATTAAAAAAGTAGTAGTACCACCTTACCCAGGTCTCTTCAGTGCTTTAGGTCTTTTACTTGCAGATTGGAGATTTGAGATTAGAAAGTCATTTCCTAAAGACCTAGAAAAGGAGTATAAGGAGTTGGAGAAGAAGTTGTTAGAGAGACTTAAACAAGTCGATTATTTCATAAGATACGCCGATATTAGATACAAGGGTCAAGGGTGGGAGTTAACAGTACAATTGCCAAGTGAAGTTAACGAGGAAATAGTGAGGAAAACATTTGAGGAGAAACATTTATCGACTTATGGATTCATTATGAAGGATAGAGAGATTGAGGTGGTTACTATTAGAGTTTTTGCTGTAAGGAAAAGGCTTATTCCTAAGATATCTTCAAAATTCGGGAGTGATGATAAACCAGTAGGACGTAGGAAAGTGATGATGGAAGATGATTGGATAGATGCTGATGTTTTTGTCAGAGAGAAGTTACCTAAGGGACTAAGGATTAAGGGACCTGCAATAATTGAAGAATATAGTTCAACTACAGTAATTAAGCCGGAGTGGAATGCAATAATAGATGATTCGATAATACTGGTGAGAGAATGACCAATTGGGAAGTGGTTCATAAGGCTTCAGAATTTATTGCAGAAGAAATGGGTGTTATGCTAAAGAAGTCAGCAATGTCTCCAAATATTAGGGAGAGAATGGATCACAGCTGCGCTATATTGGACAAGGATGGTAATGTAGTAGCTCAAGCTGAGCACATACCAGTCCACTTGGGCTCGTTTAGAATAGGTGTCAAAAACACTTTGAAAATGGTAAATTTGGAAGAAGGAGATATGGTAGTATTGAACGATCCTTACATTTCGGGAACTCATCTAAATGACGTAATGTTGCTAGCTCCTATTTATTACGGAAATAAGTTAGTAGGTTACGTTGTAAATAAAGCTCATCAGGTAGACGTAGGAGGACCATCCCCCGCTAGTCTGAACCCTCAAGCCTCAACGATCTATGAAGAAGGATTGGTAATACCACCCGTAAAGTTGGTCAAAAGAGGTAAGATTGATAATGAAATTATAAATATTATTAAAGAAAATTTCAAAGTACCAGAAGTATCGTTAGGTGACTTAAATGCTCAGATCTCAGCAAATCTAACCGGAATAAGTAGAGTTAAACAACTAGTTGATAAGTATGGTCTGGAAACAGTTTTAATATCTTGGGAGAAATCAATTGAATATAGTAAAGAATTAAGTCTCAAGGAGATTTCAAAATGGAACGTAGGCGAAGCAGAGGATGAAGACTATTTAGAATTAGATGAAATCAAAAAGATTAAATTGAAAATAAATGTTACCTACGACGGCATTTACGCAGATTTCACTGGTACGGATAGGCAAGTTAACCTACCTTATAATGCAGTATACGGCGTTACGTTTTCAGCTGTTAGCTTTGTTATAAGATCCCTAATACAGAAAGAAATACCCACTAATGAAGGATTCTATGGCATAATTAATGTAAAAGCACCAGAGGGAACAATAGTAAATCCAATAAAACCTGCTCCAGTTGGTGGCGGGAACGTTGAGACTTCTCAGAGAATCGCTGATGTCACTTTCAAGGTCTTATCTCATATAATCCCAGTTCCAGCTGCGGGTTCTGGAACCATGATGAACGTGATGATGGGAGGTATACATAATGGAGTATATTGGGCATATTATGAGACTATTGGAGGAGGCACTGGCGGTAGACCTAACAAAGATGGAGTATCCGGTGTTCACGTAAACATGACAAATACACTTAACACTCCTATAGAGATTGCTGAGAGACAATATCCAATTCTATTTACTGCTTATAAAATTAGGGAGGGTAGTGGTGGTAAGGGAAAGTACAAAGGAGGGGATGGAATAATAAGAGCATTTAAAGTGTTAGACGAAACTAGACTATCCATAATGGCTGAAAGGTTTATAATACCACCTTGGGGTCTAAATGGAGGAGAAAACGGTAAACCCGGTAAAGTAACGATAGTGAGGAATAATGGAAGGATTGAGAACATGCCTAGTAAGTTTTCAACATTACTTAAAGAGGGAGATGAGGTCATTATTGAAACTCCTGGTGGAGGAGGATACGGTAAGTATAATTAAGTAGAAAATAAGCTAGATAAATTTACTGAACTTACTCCCCTGCTATAGATGATGAGATTTTTTAAGTCTTATTTCTTAAGGTTATTTCTATTGGGTGCTTAGATCTATATAAAGTGTTCTGGACTATTTCTAGGTTAAACTTTATTAAAATAGTCGAAGAATATTTGTGCATGGATATTTCAGTCTTATTGGCATCTCTCGGCATAAGTGTATTAGAGTTATCCGAGGCAAGTGCTGTAGCGGTGATCTTTCAAGGCATATACAAAAACTTTAAGCCTATCCTTTATGCGATAGCAGGAATATTACTAGTGCTCCTCCCGGTTTTTCTTTTAGGTAGATACATAGTTTTCTTACCGATAGAATACGTGTTATTAGCTGCTGCAGTCATATTAGCTTATTTCGGTTACAGGTTACTAGCTAGTGCTAGGAGAAGCTTTAAGGGTATAAGAAGAAAGCATGAGGAAAAAGAGGAAGGAATTATAACAGTGTTTGTAGTCTCAGCTACTGAGGCCTTGGAGGCTGGTCTGGTCATATTAGCATTAATTCCACAAAGTTTCTCGTCTACGCTTCTAGGTACTCTAATAGCAGTGGTGGTGGTAATAGCTCTAACGATTGCGTTAAGGGCTCAAATTATGAAAATAAGGGTTCCGCACCTTAAATTTGTTCTCTCGGCTTTACTTTTCGGTCTTGCCACGCTATTTATGGGTGAAGCTTTGTTGAATATAGATGAGGTTTTCCTACCAGTGTTCTTTGCAGTCTTCCTAGGAGTTAATTATGCACTTATAAAGCTTTAACACTAAAACGTCTTATTGATATTTATACTATGCATTGTTGTTAGTGTTATAAAAAATTAGGAAATCTTATCTAGTATTTAGAATTATACCAAAAAAATATTACGTTTCTATATTGGATATTATAATATCATTTAATTTATAGATAAATTAAAAAATTGGAAGGAAAAATTCTTATATTTTTATTCATCTCCCTGATCGTTATCATCATGATCGTGTTTGTGTTTTCCATGATTTTCATTCGTACCAGTAACTCCTTGATGGCTAATCTCTTCATTTCCATACTTTATTATCAAGAACGGTATATTACTAACAGACTTTGCTTCTGGGCTCTGTGATACTTGATAAGATATCTTAATATTAACTGTATATGTACCCTTCGTTAAATACACTGCGTACTGACCTTTCCCATGTAGCATTAGGGTAAAAGTATAGTTTGCAATATGAATAGTGACATTAAACTCAGAGAATACGTCTTCCAATACGTCCTTTACTAATTTTATTGTATAAGTACCATTGGCTGAAACAGTAACAGTCGCATTTTGGGTTAGAGTTCCACTTTGCCCTGCTGTTAAGTTACCTAGGTTAAATGAAGCGGAAATTGTTTGGATTGTAGGAGAAGTAACGTTATAACTTATATTGGCTAAACCTCCCGTAACCTCTTCGCCTATCACTATTCCTCCAGCTAATACGGTAGCTAACAATATTCCGATTAGGGCTAACTTATTCATTTTTTGAACACCTAAATATCATCTTGTAGTTTCATTCTTATAAGGTACAGTTCCATTTTTATGATATCTAACCATTTAGTTTAGGCAGGGTAAATCAAGAATTAAAGTTCCATTAAAATGAAACACATTGAAACACATCAACGTTAAATTCAAGATAACTAATTGAAAGTCTCGGTACGGGTCTCTTAATAAGAATATGTATGAATTATGATTTGATAAAAATGGGAGAGACAGTATATAATTTTGAGGAGGACGAAGGGGAAAAAGAAAGTTACATAATAGATACGAAGAAAGTAACAATTATATTATTGATAGGGATATGTATATATGCAATAGTAGATGCAATAATAATAGCTACAAGCGGATATAATATGGAACTACTTCCACCCAATTAAATTTTATTTTTTCTTTAAAACATATCTTATTTTTCCTTCTTCTCTTACCTCTTCTATGTAACCCAACTTAACGAGTTTTTTAACTCTTCTGTACGCTGTAGACTTAGGCAATCCGGTTTGTCTAATAATATCAGCCAGCGTGTTAGTACCCATTTTTATGGCTTCCAAGACTATTGTATCTCTCTCGTCTAATATATTGGGCACTATATCCACATTTATGCTTTGGTCATCAACTTCTTCTCTAGTCTTATTTCTCCTCAAAACTAGAAATATCAGTGAAGCTAATATTGCATCGCTACCTACTAACCCTCCTATTAAGTACAACTCTATATTTGATTCATTAGATTTCTGTATCAATGCAGTAGAGAAAGCATATAGTATTGTAACTTTATTTGTATAAAATGTAATATTATAGAAATTATTATTTATTGTAAAACTAGACGGCTGTGGAATAATATAACTAATTGATGCGTTAATAGGTAGCAATATAATCATACTGTAATTTCCATTTTCGTTCGCTTGAATTACACCCTTAGGGAAGACTGCCTTATAGGTGATTAAGGCGTAAGCGTAAGTGTAATTTCTTAGATAAAGCATATTACCAGAGAGATTATACTGAGCTCCAACTACTTTTAGATTAGTAACGTTGTAGCCAATGAGAATGAACTGAGAAACGTTGTATAGTTTAGCTTCTACAGTCCCATTATAGTAGATTGTTATTACACTTGGACTACTATTGGCAACTATAGTGAACGCCAGTGGAATTACTAGTAGCATTAGAAGTAATTGTCCCTTTATCATCTATTTCTATAAAAGACAATCTGGCTTTAATAACTTAATGACAGTTCCGCTGTTCCGGAACTAATACTTATATGAGATAAATTGCAAAGATAATATTGTGGATAGACAAGTATTATTAGCTAGCCTAGTGATAGTCACTCTTATTGTAAATATAGCTCTTGGTATAGAATTATATTATGCATTGCATAGACCTAATCAGCCTATTAGCCAAGTCCCAATTAATGTTTCTAACGTACAAATAGTTAGTAGTAGTAATTCAGCCCAAATATCTAACACCCAGACATCAACCAATACTTTACCATCAAATACTTCCACACTTTATTCTTTTTCCTTTACAGCTAAGTTAAAAGTCCATGTAAAGGATAAGGGACTATACTTAGTTGGTATAAAGCCTGAGATAAACTTTTCACAATTATACGTGGTTTTATATTTCGAAGATGGAAATGTAGTTACGCTAAACTTGAACCATACCTCATCGAATGTAAGTATAAACGATAAAGAAGTAGAGATTACAATTTACGTTACAGGTAAGGCATACCAAAATTTGACTTATCAAGAAGTTTTAAATGATATCGGTTTGTATTTTCAACTCATCTCACCCCATCACGATAATGAAAATAATGATGACCTAATCTTAATTTTTATTAGATTAAGCTCACTATTCATAAATCTGATATATGATAATTAAGTTTATTTTTAAGATATATATCTAATTTTTATATAATCTAATCTTTTCTGGAAAAGTTTTTAACGTTCTCATCTAATCATTAATTAAAGCATGAGCGTTATCGAAGTAAAGAATTTAGTGAAGAGGTATGGGGACTTTGAAGTTCTTCATGGACTTTCATTTCATGTTGAAGAAGGTAGTATAACGGCAATATTAGGTCCTAATGGTGCTGGTAAATCTACTCTCATAAAAATACTTTCTGGTCTAATAAATAGAACTTCTGGTGACGTGAGCGTTTTAGGAGAGGATCCTTGGACTAGTAATAAACTCTATAGGAAGTTATCTGTTATTCTAGATAAACCTTATCTTCCACTCTACTTAACTGTATATGATGTTATTAACGAGGTAAGTAAGGAGTTCAATTATCCCTTAAGCGACGCTAAGGAATTATTAGATCAATTCAATTTATATAATTTTATAAAAAATAAAGTAAAAGACTTGTCAACTGGTACAAGGCAGAAACTTCAGATAATATTCGCGTTAATGAAAAATCCAGACATTATTATAGCTGATGAGCCTACAGCAAACCTAGACGTAACATCAAGATATGAAGTTTATAACACCTTCATGCGTCTTAGAGAAAAATTAGGTTTAACTGTATTAATATCTTCTCACATAGCTTCAGAAATACTTGCGTTTTCTACGCATGTTCTAGCTATCAACAACGGTGTATTAAGATTTATTGGAAAAGTAAATAATCTTTTAAGAAATGACTTTCTTGAGGAATTTTACATTGTGGTAGATAATGTAAGTAAGTCAGTTGAATTATTAAACGAGAAATTTAACATAGAAGTAATAGGAAATCAGATTAAGGTTAAAGGCAATCTATCTGAGATAATAAAAGTATTAACTGATGCAGGTATAAAAATACTTTATGTAAGAAATTCGATTATAGATAAAAGTATTCAGGGTGGAATAGGTTGGGAATGACTACTTTAGTATTGAAGCATAGGTACGGCAATTACGGTCTATTAGCTTATATTGACTTAGCATTCATATTAAGTGTAGCTTTAGTTGCATCATATAACTTCTTATTTCCACAAGTAAGGGATGTAGTCACTTCACAACAGTTTCAAATACTTAGTTTAGAAATATGGACAATCGGAATAATATTATCTGTTATAACAGTTAAAAATATAAGCCTAGGATTAGGACAAGATCTATTCGACGGCACAATAGTAACTTTTCTTCAAATAAAAAATAAGAGAACGGTCTTTTTTATTCTTTATACTTTAGACGTCTTAGCAATATCACTCCTCTTCATCACAATATCTGAAATCACATTTCTGCTATCTTCTTTTAGACCTCCATTGATTTGGATAGAGGAATTTATTTCCCAGTATTTGTTTATATGTAATCTTTCATATCTTATCACTCTACTAATTAAGAGACCATTCAGAAGCTTTTTCATAAGCATTTTCATAATACTCTCCTTATTAGGGGCTGAAGTTGTCGGTTTAGCTTATATTTTTTATTACTTCTTACCGGTTGATTTTTTACTAATCTATTTTTCCTACCACATATTTAAGAGGATGTCTATATGATAAGGATAGGGTTATTCTTATTATCAATAGGATTGATAATAGTCACTTTAGGAGAGATCACTTTTCCATTGAGCTTAACAGTATATACTAATAGTACCTTTACCATGCCTCCTTGGTATACCAAAGCAGAGATCATGGTAAATTCTGGAAATTTCACTATATTCTATGAAAATGGGTCTATCAACAAACTAAACTCTTCAGATTCGATTGTAGTTAAAGAACTATTTTATCTGAAAGGGAGTGGAAATGCGAGTATGTTACTAGAGGGATATAAGATTTTTTATGGAAATGAAGCGATGAACGTAGGATTAATATTATCCATCGTGGGTATTGCAATTGAAATAACAAGATTAATAATAAAAAAAGAGCAATAGAAATGTTTGACTTAGAACAATGCTAAGCAGATACTATTCAATTTCAAAAATATAGAATTTACTTAACACGCAGAAAGGTTTTATGATGCTGAGGATTTAAATTGGACTAATAAAATAATAAACTACATGTTTGATTTTTATAGCTATATAACAATATTATGGAAAGCCTCTATTTACAGATTACTTCACATTATATAAGAAAAATACTTAAACTCCATCTAATTTTTCATAATGATTTTCTAGTTATAATTCTATAACTTAAATGTATAATTTGATTTAAAACTAATTTAAGCTGTTAGAAATTTGATAAAATTTTATATTATATATCATATATCTTTCTATCAAACTTTATGGAATGTTAAATAAACTCTTTTTGAACCCTTATAGAGACTTTAAATTAACTAAAGTAGAATAAGAATGGTTTAAATGAGGATAATCGAGGTTAAAATAAATAGTCTATTTTTCATATAAAATATTTATAAATAGTTTAAGATAGATAGATTTGTGCCTTCTCCTTTTCAATATAAAGCCTTCAGACAATATACTACGTTCAGCGTATTTGCAGGATTCTCGTACATTCAATCAGAACTTACTACTTATTGGCTATTTTTCCTCTTATTTAAGACAGAGCCCTTATTATTTGGTTCAGCTGTAATTGCAAGACCTCTATTTAGAATTTTCATTTCATACTTTATCGGATTTTTATCAGATAAATATAATAGAGCAAAACTTTTTTTCATTAGTCGAGGAATATCAGCTTCCTTAGCTATTGTATTGGCGTTAGCATTCTTAACTAAATCTCCACTCATAATATTTCTAGTTTATTATATCAGGATCCTTGTGGCTGAGATATCGAATAACGTAGGTTATGTAACGTATTATGCAACAATGCCCGACGATGCTAGGGCAAAGGCTATTTTATATGTAAATGTTATTTCGATGTCTTCCAGAATAATATCTGGGGCTGTTTGGTACATTTTATTTAACTTCCTAAATGCATATGACTTAATTTTAGTTGGTTTAGTTTCTGGTTTAGGTCTTATAGTTCTCAAAGGATTTAATATAGGAGGGGGAAGTAAGAGAGTTAAGTTAAGTACCGGTATAGATTACATGAAAAGAGATGAAAAAGTAAGAGGAGTCATACTAACTTACGCTATTTCTGAGGGATTTCTATACCCCATTACATATATTTTACCCCTATTAATTACTTTATTCAGAGGAACTACTCAGATCTATGGTTTTTCCCAAGCAATTTATTATTTTATCTTCATATTATCTATTTTTGTTATGACAAAACTTCATAACGGAAGAAATATTATGATAATTTACCTTACTTCGTGCTTCATGACTTATTTACTTTTATTATCACCCTCGATATCGCCATACCTTCTATTAGCATCACTATCATTTATCTCCTTCAGTCAAGGTGTGATAGAGAATTTCGTAATGGCTGGAGTTAAATCCAGCACTGGCAATGAATTCTTAGGTAGTGTGCTAAGCATAGAGATATTAATAACCAGTTCATTGGAAGTTTCCTTAGTTTATATTTTTGAATATCTATTATCAGTCAACTATCTTTACTTCATTATTTTGGGAATATCCGGGGTATTCATCTCATTTGTATTATGGTTATTACATCCGAAACTGAGGGAAATAAATCCATAATTTATTTTTTTATTATTTTTCTTAAAAATGAACCAATTAGGTTGTTTTCATCATTTTTATTAATCTTTTTCTTTATGACTTTTTTACTTATCTTTACTAATTCTTTATCACTTATGTTTTTTTCACTAAAAATGCTGAAGGCAAATGAGTATGTTTTTAAATTCCTTCTTCTATATGCAATATATCCGCTAGCGATGAGCGTAATATAGCCAAAAATTGGCGGAAGATTATATAATAAAGGTATAATCTCAAATATTATGTAAATAATTGTAATAATAATTGTGTAAAATGTTGAGGAGACAGATGTTAAATTAAGCCAGAAGAGTTTGAATAACTTACTTTTCACCTTCACTAATTTCTCCAGTATTTGATTGTTTATCGTTAAATATAATTGAATACCTTCAGATAGGAAAAGCGATAATAAGAATAAGGCTATGATAATCTCACCTGCATAAATGAAGTAAGAGAATAATGAGATTCTATTTGGATCTATTATACTCGTAATCAAACTCCCAATTAGTGGAAATAGTACGTAAGGCAAAGTCATGTATATTAACATCTTTATGAAACCTCTGAATATTAATGATTTTGATAGAGGAGAAAAGTCCTTAGATATATTTCTATTAAGCCAGACAATAGCAGAGTCCAACTGTCTTAAGAAGTAAGAACGTGAGTAAATCATGCTGACTATCCTTCCAAAAATACTTACCCTAGTAGCTATAATTGACCCTATGGTAGAGGATAATAATACAACGACAACAGAAATATAGTATACTACATATACGTTGATTCCTCTATTTAATGCTTCAAGTGATACTATTATTCCAAATTCACTTATAGGTAACATATAAAGCCCGTTCGTGAAGGCTTTAACGAAGGTTGTTCCAGTGACCCATGATGCTGTACTAAATGAAATATATTTAATAAGAAGAATCAATACCGAAAATATTACGAAAGTTAATATTGATGTCGATACCTTTAAATAACTACCTACCGATAGAAAGAAGAATATTAGAGCGAACTCTCTAATGGGGGAGGTAAGCTTTAGCACTCTCTCACTTTCACTGATGGAGGAAAAAGCTAATCCAGCCAAAATCATTGTAAGAGTTGTAGGAATAGAAGTTACAGAAGAAATGTATTCAAAGAGGAAAACTAGAGCAACCGGAAATAGTATTAAAATACTCTCATCTTCTACATTGTTTAGCGTAAAAATTGATAATCCAGCTATAAAATACTTTGCAAAAACATACATTATTAATCCTGCAACTAAAACTTCCACAACTACAGATACAATTCTTATAGGGTTAAACGATCCATTAGCGGCTACTGCTATAGAGTATAGAAAGAATACCTCAATATCTTCTATCGATGCTACTGCAATCAATAAGTCCTTAGTGTTCTTGTCTAATTTGTTTCCAGCTATCTTATATAATATTGACGTACTAGTATCAATCGAAGCCATAACGAGAAATAGAGACAATAGAGGTCCTAAATGTAATAAGTACAGTCCAAAGTAGTAGGAAAGTAGTGTTATTAAGATTAGCTCTACTAATGAAATACTTAATGCCTTTCTGAATAATTCTCTAGCCCTAGATATATCAAATGAGGCACCAATTTCGAATGCTAAAAGGTTTAATGCCAGAAAGTTCAGTATACTGAAGTAAGAGGAGTTAAAACTTACTCCTAAATACGTAGTTGCCAATACACCACCTAAAAGATAAGCTATAACAGGTGAGATCTTGAGCCTAGTGAGCAAGAATGCTAATAGTAAAGTAGATAGTAAAACAAAACTAATTACAGCATAATTCATCTGATAAGAGTGTTGTCTCTGCAATTATAAAATTTAATTATTGCTCTAACGATATTATATATTTGATGAGCCCTAATGATATAAGAAAAATGTATCAGAATATTCTGAGTAAAATGGAGGAGTGTAAGAAGTGTAAAGATAGTGAAGTATGTGACACTGTTGAGGAATTATTGGATCAATTATCTTATTCACTGGAGAAGGTTCAGGCTAATGATGAGAAAGAAAGAGAGGAAATCAAAAGCATGATAAATTCATTAATTTTGTTAAAAAAGGAATTAAGTAAGATTATTAGACCATAAAAAGAACGAGAACCCATTTTCCTCACCGTACCACTTAAGTTTAAACATACCCTCTAAATCTTTTCTAATTTTTCCCCTGAAAACTAGCGTATCTACTACGATAAATAAGCCATTATTTTTTAAAACCCTTAAAACCTCTTTTCCTAATTTTAACCTACCTTCTCTTCCTATATTAGATAAGAACATTACTGAATAGACCAAATTAAAGCTTCGATCGTCAAAAGGCAGACCGTAGCCTTCATGAAAATCATTAAGTAATACTTTAGCGTTATCTTCCTTTATATTACGCATTACATCATCTTTAGATACTTGATTCCAATCGTCGATCACGTACACCTCTCGATCCAGTAACTTGGATAAAATTACCCCTATTAATCCATTCCCACAACCCACTTCTAAGATCCTCTCACTAGCTTTTACCATAGGATATAACCTTCTGGCAACGTATATCATTTCATCAATCGATATTCCCATTCTCATGATTGGCTTATATCTAGAATCAATATTCCTAAGTGATAATCCCATTCTATTAAGTTCTGGCCTATTATCTACCATGATTATAAAAATGAGTCTAATCTAAAAAATTTTATAGATAAAAAGAAATTTTAATGATTATCAGGAAAAATCTTTACAATACCTTGTTGATATCAAGAATCAAAAGTAAGCAAGAGACTCCGGTATTTGGATCATAAGAAGCTTTGTAAACAGCATTATATAACTCATTGTAACCGTTCATTATCGCTTGTATTTGATTCAAGTGTGACATTACATAAGAAATGTTATACCCCTCTAACGCTTTTGGACTTATTAATGGAGTAGTTAGTATATACGTTCCGTTTGGTCCAGTAATTAGAATTGCAAAGTTTAGGTGAGGTGGGTTAACGTATAACGCCGAGGGTTTACCATACTGTTTAATTGGAACTTGAGTCTCGTACTTTATTATTAATTGCGCTATCTGAGCAGGGAAGTCCTGCATTAATTCTTCTTCTCCAACTTGTACAAGTTGGCTTACAGGTATTGGAGTGCCATTGGGTGTTGCGTTAAGATATTCATTATACAGATAAGCTATATGAAACTCTAGGGAGGAGTTAGGGGTGAAGTTTAAAAATATTAACCCCGGTATATTAGAAGCTGTCTTATCATAAGGATCAGAATAATGTGCATAATACTCGACTTTGCCATAGTGCGATAGTAATAAGTATATAGCCCATGAGGCAGCTGCTCCCACCGGGCAACCTATCCACGATTGAACATAAATCGCAACCTTTCCTAAGGGAGCATAATCTTCATTTGAGATTTTAATGAATACACCAGCAGGAATTGCGGCGGAACTTGGTAAGACAAAGAAGTAATAATAAGATAATATTCCAGCTATTAAGAGAGCTAGTATAACCACTACTAGATATACTCTTTTCATTAACACTGTTTAAGAGATGTAGGATAAAAAGTTTTTCCCAATAAATTAGTTAATTAATTTTAGCTCTAAGTCTAATTAAAGAATTGGATAAATGCTTCAAGAATATTACTGTTATTATTGGAAGTGATATATAGGCTATAAATAAAGCTTGCCAAGAGGTTGTTGAAATAAATACTATATTAGCTAACTCAACTGATTCAGCTAACAATATCGGTATCGACACACAACAACTTGCTCCAGCAATAAGCCCTAATAGAGGAACTAAAATAATGTATTTTTGTTTCCCATTTATCGAAAGTATAGATATTAAAATAGAAGTTACAAGTATGGATATCAAAAGTCCAAATACTATACTATACAACGACAAATCAATAGCAAAATTAGGGCTTATGAAAATTGTTATCGTAGGATTAAATACTAAAGATAAGCCCAGATTCGCAAAACTCCTCGATTCTCCAAATGGTGTTGTAAAGAATCCTACAAACGAACTTTGGGGATATATAACTGGTCTAAATAAGTACGTTAACAATGTTTCTAAAGCTATACTATAAAGAACGTAGTGCACACTCATATACGAGGCCAAAATAGCCCACTTAGACTTACCATTATAAGTATTAATTACATTTACTTCACCTCTGAAGAAAACTCTCAATAGAAGATATGTTAAGAATATCCAGAAAATGGTGATTGGCAAAGCTTCATCAAGAGGAAATAAGTAAGCTAATACTAAGCCCATCACTATTGGTATAATCGAAAGAAAATATGTTTGCTTCACAAGAAACTATACTTAAAAAAACTATTTAAAATTTCCTCTTTTTTTATTTAATGAGATTTATCAACTGAGCTAAACTAGGCAAATTAGTGCTCACTGACCCTACGTAACTCACGTAAAATACGTGACTACCATCTAAAATATAAGCTGATTCAATTAACCCATGCGAATAGTATGAGACCAAATAACCTTCGAACATTTGCGGATTATTTAGCTGATTTGCGTAAATGAAGTTCAAGGCTTGCGATGGAGTAGAAAAACTGTATTCAGTTATTACTAGAACATCACCGGAGGAATCATATAAGGTTTCGGTAACAGTATTATTTCCCATGTAAAAGCTTTGGACAGACCACTTACCTCCCAAAGTATTGCTGACAACACTAGGTGATATGAACGGATTTCTGGCTGTAAGTATTCCAGAGGTCCCTATTATTAAGGCTACTAAAATTATAAGTATTGGTACCACAACTTTCTCTCTTTTCACTCCTTTCACTCAATAATATAGTATGCAAAAATTGTTTAATAAACTTTTCTCTTTAATCATTAAAATTAGTATAAGTAACTAATTATATAATATTTAAGTCTCTTTTTATGCAATAAAAGGAGTGGGTAAAACTTGATAAACTCGATTTAAATAAAAAAATATATTAAATAAAAGAAAAAACAAAAATAACTTTTAGCTTAATCTTCAAAGTACAACTTATATATTAGGTATATTATAGAGGCGAATATGAAAAGATCAGCAGAGGCTAATAACCCTATCGTAAACTGTGATGCTATTGTAAACATTTCGTAAGTTACTACTATACCCATTACTAAGTCTATAAATAGAGTCATATAGTAATATGTAGTTACGCTTACCCTCTTACTAACCCCAGTAGTCACTGCTTCAGGTGGGGCTCTAAACCTGACTGATAAAAAAACTATACTGCCCATAAAAATTGCGAAAACTCCCCCAGCTGCTATGTAAGTCACTGACCATAAGTTTTCAACATAATTAGTTAAAGGGCTTTGGGTTAGGTATGATAGTCTACCAAAATCTCCAATCCATAAAAAAAGCACGAAGAACCCTAGAACTGATATGACCCACCAAGCATAATCTTTTCCAGTTAATTTTTTACTAGTCTTACTCATCTTAACTCACCACTATTAGTGTTCCTTTCATTAAGTAATGCCCTGGTCCACAGAACTCAGCGCACCATATATCATATACTCCCGGCTTATTTACCACAATGTAAAAGTCATAAACATAGCCCGGTATTGCCTCAAACTTAAATCCTAGCTGGGGAATATAGAAGGCATGTATTACGTCCTTGGACGTAATCTCCAGCAAATAAGTTTGGTTTGCCTTAAGCACCAGTTTATCTATCGAGACCGTGCCGTTAGGATAGACGAATTCCCACGCATATTGCATGCCGATAACTTTTATTGGGATAGCGTCCTGTCTTTGCTGAGTAGTTAGATATGCTCCCGTGTTTATAGAGTTTAAATATATATCAGAAAAAACACCTAATACAGTAAGTATTACTATTGCAAAAATTATGGTTGATAGTTCAAATATTCTAGCTTTTTCCACTTCCCATCACCACATTTATGAAGACTGAAATTGAAAATAATACCAGTGAAAAACCTAAAAATTGACCTATTAAGAACTGATTAACTATGGGATTAGATGATAGAACATAAACCTCGTAAAGTGAGTATATTAAACCAGCCAATATCCCTAAATCTATACCTAAAACTGTGAGCCCATTCAGTACTAGCCTTCTTTTATCCTCGACTATAACTCCACCATCAGTTAATGGAGAACTCTGCATCCTTGCTAGAACCCTAGGCTGTGCTACATATCTCAGTAAAGGCCATATTACTGCAAAACATATTAGGAATATTGCACCATCCACTTCGACTCCGATAGGTCCTATATCCCTACCTGGAGTTAAACCAGCCCATACACTATTTACGATAAAACTTATGATAAACCCAGTACCGATAGCAATGGCAGCAGGTCTTAATGCTGGATGAGGGGCTTTATGCCTAAATATATACTCTTCTATGAACGGGAATAGTACAGTGATAATCACCCAGCCTAAGAATATTAACGACGCATTAGTTGGGCTAACAGACTTGTAGAAGAAGTAAATGAATAGGAAATACCAATCTGGGACTGGTGGAGTTTGAGCAGCCTCAACTGGGTTGAAGGGTGGCATTATATACTTTGGAGTTCCACCGCTTATTGTTATATTAAATGGTATTATAGAGGCTATGAAGAAGATTAGTCCAAATGTTAATAGAAATATCATCACTACCATACCTATTGACCTAATAAGTGGTTGTATTTCCCATCTTGGATTTGACCTTATTTTATCTTGATACTCATCAATTAGCTCTGGATCACCTGGTCTGACTTCAGAAATTGGAGGAGTTATCCCATGCTTCTCGAATATGTAAAGATGCAAGCCGATGAAGAGCATTATCAGTCCTCCTACAATCCAATGGAAAACGAAGAACCTCTGGACTAGAGGGTCTACCCCAGACATAATACCAGGCTGGTTCGGATTAACTACAGTTGCTAATGATATTAGATAGCCTAAATTAAATGGCATGTAAGAGAATAAGTTTAAACCAGTAGTAGTTGCTACCCATGAAATTAAGTTATAAGGTAATGAATAGCCTAAATATGCTTCAGTTAAGGTTAAACCAGCCAATATTGACCCAACAATCCACATTATCTCTCTAGGAGGTCTATAAGCTCCTACCAAGAAGTTTCTGGTCATATGAACTAGCATTAAAAATATCATGACGTAAGCTCCCCAACTATGCAAACTAAATAGTAACGCACCATAAGGCACTTTACTTATTAAGTAGGTAGTTGACGTATAAGGATCACTTGGAGTATAGTATATGGCTATCATCGCCCCCGTAAGTACTTCGAATATAAATGCAGATAACACTAAACCTCCAAGCCAGTAATCGATTGAATAAGCATATCTTGGAGCTGGTCTTAACGTATGCCCATATATACCTAATCTATCATCCAACCATTTCATAAACCTATCAAACAAACCCTTTTTCTCTACCATCCTAACCACCCTTACTACAAGAGGGATTATTAGGAGTACTGTAACTGTATCTCGGGTCGTAAAGTAAGTTGTCCGAGGGGTTTACCCTAGGTATTGAAGCACTGAAATAGGGGGCGTTAGTACCCACGGCATAGATGTCACCAGTATTCTCGTCGTATTCCAGTATTACCATCGGTAGAGGTCTGGGAGCAGGACCGCCTACTACAATACCGCCACTCTTCAGTAAGTACATTGAACCATGGCATGGACAGTGTAAAATTGAATTCTCTATATCTAAGCCGGGGTCATTTGAAGAAGTTACCAATACTTGAGCAGGTAACTGACAACCCAGGTGAACACATACATCAGAAAATGCATATATGGAATTATTTGGACCTACTCCTTGTATAGTTTTCATTTGTCCTAATGGACCAGCATATTGACCGTAATATGGATTTTCTATTTCTGGGACTGGCTCGCCTAAAATAGCCTCTAAATCTATTAAGAAACAAGGCTCGTTAGTTAACGGATATGCGAAGAAGAAAACCGGACAGCTAGAGTTCTTCACTTGTTGTTGAAAAGTACTGATATTTGTAATTTTATATTTAGGAAATCCTCCTATTCCATCAGTATTATTAGCAACTAGATACTGTTTCGAAATTGAACCTAACTCATTATAGAAGTATCCCACATAGTCAGCTAATGGCTTTATCAGTGGTGCTATCGCCACAGCAGCTCCAACTACTAAATAAAGTCTTAAGAATGTTCTCCTATTCATCAGTTTAATATAAATTTACGAGATATTTAAGTTTTAAGATGAACATATCTAACTAAAGCATTTATTCAATAATTCAAATGTTAGCCATCATGCCTAATTATCAATCAAAATTAACCTAAAAACTCCACTTTCATAAACGGAGAAATGTTTGAACAACAATTTTGTTAT
>NZ_QIMI01000239.1:0-1490 GCF_007050195.1 Sulfolobus sp. B1
CTGGTTTAATTAACGTAGTATTATTCTCAGCTCTGGCTACGTTAGGTGCGTCAATGTTAAATGTTGTATTAATAAACATACTTACCTTTTCCGTCGAGAGAAGAGTTTTAGGTATAGCTACTGGTATGAACACTGTTTTTAGACTAATAGGAGGAGCCTTTGGTACCTCTATAGCCGGTTCCTTAATATCTACTTACTATACCTATTTAGTTTATCCAATGTCCTTTGGTGGGAATAGTTTTTACTTACCAATTCAATTACCCTCTGATTACGCTTTTCAATTAACTTTCACGATTTCAGCACTAGCAGGATTAATGATGGCTATCATAGGTAGTATGACTAGGGATATTAGAATAGGGAAGATGAGAGTGGGTATATCTTCAAACATGGGGGAGAAGTAACATATTAATAGAAAAATCCCTAAAGTATTAACATGGTTATAAGGAAAATCTTATCCTTTAAGGAGGAGGTCAGATCCAGAAAAGTATATCCTTGATTTATCAGCATTCATGTATAACCTATTTTTATATTTATAACTTTTTATATTAAAAAATACAATTATGCTAACAAGTATGAGATTTATAACTCAAGAAAAGTATCTGGTAAGGAGGAGTCATAAATTCTGACTTCCTCTCTGCTTTAAAGTTCCCTTAGCGGTTCATTGTTTTCCCCCTCATTTTAGAGGCAGTCAAGAGGCGCAGAGAACCCCTCTTAACAATATCGACTTTTCCACCCCAGCCTTGTAAGGCTTTCATCATTTTGTAATAAATCTAAAGATATGGAATTATTATATTGGTATGTTAAAATTAAAAATTTGTAAAAATTAGAAGTTAACTTAATAAAGCATCTCTATCTATATAAATCTATGAGATTTTTATTAGTTAGTGATATACATAAGTCCTACGAGTTCTACAGAGGATACGATGAGTCTGTAGCAGTCGAATGGTTATTAGAAATAATAGATGAAACAAAGCCTCAAGTCCTCATTTCTGCAGGAGATTGGGACGAAGGGATGACTTCCGAGGATTTCGGGAGAATATTATCAAAAGTAAAGCTCCTAACAGTCTATGGTAATCATGAAAACTTTCCAATAATACAGAGATACGCTATACCGAATGGTAAAGTATTCGAATTTGGGGGTTTAAAAATAGCAGGAATTAACGGACTTGTAGGGGATAATAATATTAAAGGAATACCTATAACTACACCAACTCAATTTATGAACGCTATTTATAGGATAAAGAAATATGTGCCTAAACTGGATATTCTTGTGACACATCAGCCTCCTTATATTCCAGAGATATACCCTAAGATGAGACCTGATAATTACAATGAGTTAGTGTTTGAAGCAGTTGAGGATTTAAAGCCTAGATTGTTCTTCAATGGACACATGACTGCCGGCTGTTACTCCTCTTATAAATTTCCTTCCGGAACTAAATATCTCAGAGTTGATAGTTCTCAAATTTATAAGTGCTATGGATTATTAGAGT
>NZ_QIMI01000240.1:0-1478 GCF_007050195.1 Sulfolobus sp. B1
CCAAGGACCCCTAAACCACAACTCACCAACACTCCTACCATCCCAAGGCAAATCACCACCAGAAACAGGATCAACCAACCTAACCTCAACACCAAACATGAGTAATCCTTGCTTCATTTTCTCAAATCTCTCAATATCATCAAGACTCATTAACTCACTCTTTGGGAGAGCCATGGAGACTAATGGACTCGTTTCTGTTGCCCCATATCCTTGAACTATTTTTCCTCCGAGTTCTTTAAAGGCTTTGGCTAAAGCAGCTGGTGGCTCACTTCCACCACAAGTTATCCTTAGTCCGGGAGTCTTAACTCCCATTTTCTGAAGCCTTCTCACGACCTCCAAAAGTATAGTTGGAACACCATTGGTAAAAGTAACTTTATGATTGACAATATGCTCTACCAATGTATCTGGAGTGTATCTTCCAGGGTATATTGTTTTCGTTCCTATTAAGGTCGTAGCATAAGGAGCTCCCCAACCATTGGCATGAAACATTGGAACTATCTGTAAACCCACGTCAGAAGGTGTTAATTGGTTTGCAATAACTACAGCAGCTGCGTGTAGATATATTGATCTATGAGAGTAAAAGATTCCCTTTGGTGGACCAGTAGTGCCTGATGTAAATGCGGCAGTAGCTGCTGACGTTTCGTCAATAACCTTAGAAGCCCTATTGGGAGAGTGAGACTTTACTAATTCCTCATATCCCACTACCTTTCTTAGATTTGTCTTGATCTCTTCTACTGGTTTATCACTCATTAAGACTATGAAGTTGAAATCGTATCCCTTAGCTAAAACTTCAGCTAATTGTGTTAAAGATTCATCGACAAGTAACCCCTTAGGTTTTGTGTGCTTAATAATATAATCTAGCTCAGATGGGTGTAATCTTATATTCAATTCTAGAAGAACCCCACCAACCGATGGTATAGAAAAGTATGACTCGTAAAATCTATGATCATTCCAGTCAAGAATTCCAATAGTCTCTCCTGGCTTCACATCTAATTCACTTTCTAAAGCATTTGCAAAACTGTTTACTCTTTCATAAACCTTTCTATAAGTTAATTTATGTATTAATCCTCCTTGAAGTCTTCTATCTGAAATAATCTCAGTATCTCCGTGAACTTTCGAGGCATATTCTAATAGCTTATGCACATTTAATTGATATGAATCATTCATTGTTGAGGGCATTCCTTTAATGATTTCCATTGATAATGTAATATGTAAAACTAATATTTATATTTTATTTCAAGATATTGTAAAATAATCCATTAATATTATAAATTATGAAAAGACTTTAGAATGAAGTTTCATAAGAGTAACTTCATGATTTCTTTTCAAAATAAAAAAGAGACGTAGTTCCCTTAAAATATATCTCCCATCAATAACTAGAATAGCTGACCCTCTCCCGGTCTTAAAAGGCATTTACAAAGTGATGAAAGCCTTACCCTTTAGGGCGTGGAGAAAGTCAGCAAAACATCACTTCTTAG
>NZ_QIMI01000241.1:0-1417 GCF_007050195.1 Sulfolobus sp. B1
ATAGAGGATTATAACTGCTGTGGTGCTTTAGAAGTTAAAAATGTAAACACTATGGCTGGAATCTTATTACCAGCTAGAAACTTAGCATTAGCTAGAGAAATGAATGCAGATGCTGTAGTTTCAGCATGTCCCGGCTGTCATTATTCCTTATCTAGAACTCAATATTATCTAACAAAGTACCCAAAATTAAGAGAAAAGACTAATACGTATTTAGAAAAGATGGGTACGAAAGGATATGATCTGAAGTTAATGCTAGTTCATGCAGTGGAATATGTTTATAACACTGTTGGAATTGAGGGGATCAAAGCTAAGGTTAAGAGACCTCTAACTGGATTAAAGGTTGCTCCTTATTACGGTTGTCTATATGTCAGACCTAAATCGTATACCTTATCCGGATACATGAAATTAAGGGATGATCCAGAGAGACCATTCTTTATGGACGAAATATTAAAAGCAATAGGCGCTGAAGTAGTTCCGTTTGAGGCGAAAACGATGTGCTGTGGTGGACCTCACGTCTACTCTGATAATGAGGTATCAATACACTTAGAGGCTAGAATATTAAAGGAAGCTAAAAGGAATGGTGCTGAAATATTAGTTACTGATTGTCCATTAGGACATGTTGCAATAGAGACTAACATGAACAAGATAACCCAGAAGTATGGCAAAGACTTAGAGATGCCGTTAGCCTACTTCTCGCAATTATTAGCGTTTGCATTTGGTCATAGTCCAGAGGAAACCTTACTTACTGCTAACATAACTAAGAAAAGTTCATCAAATATCGTACCAGGGTCCTTCTTGACTAACCCATGTTTCAACATGTAATGATGTATTGCATGCACTACTTCTTCTACCATCACTCCTTTAGGACATCTGTGAGTACACTTCTGACATGATACACATCTCCACAAAGAATCTTGTAACTCAATTAAGGCTTGCTTATCTCCCTTTCTAGCTAAATCTATAAACCTTCTAGGGCTATAGTTAGGATCATATTCCCTCATAGTACATCCTGAAGTACACGTTCCACATTGCCAACAAGCGCTTATAGTAACTCCCTCTAACGTGTTAGCTATTTCATCCCATACACTAGGATCATAGCCAGTTTGCGTCCTCTCTATCATGAAGGCATTCCATGTACCATCTAACTCCACTCCATCAACTATTACCTTATCTTTTTGAATTAAACCTTTAATTATAGGTTTCTCTAACTCAGGAATTGGCAAGTTGAATCACCCTAAGGAAAGGTTTTAAACCAAGAACCATAGCTGTAGTAGAAAGATGAGAGGGATATAGTCCCCCTCCCTTCCTATCTACAGCTAACAGAGTTGCATAATCTACATATCTAACATATGCGTAAACTAAAAAAATTGAAGTAGCATAATAATTACCTATATCTAATCCAAATATGGAAAGAGTA
>NZ_QIMI01000242.1:0-1416 GCF_007050195.1 Sulfolobus sp. B1
AGCTGATTTACAATTTATATACGATGTATTAAAGAATATATATCATTATAATTCGATAACTAGATATGGTCCAGTTTCTGTGAAAGGCATTGCGACTAGGCTTGCTAATATCTTATCAGCTACTAAGTATTTTCCATATTTAGTTCAAATATTAATTGGAGGTTACGATGATCAACCAAGATTATATAATCTGGATTACTTAGGGGATATCACTGAAGAACAGTATGTGGCTACGGGCTCTGGTTCTCCAGTCGCTATGGGTGTTTTAGAGGATGAGTATGATGAGAGTATGAGTTTAGACAAGGCTGTAGATTTAGCTAAAAGGGCAGTATTCTCTGCTATAAAAAGGGATTCCTTTACTGGGACTGGCGTTATTGTGACAAAGATTAATAGTGTTGGACATGAAGAGTATGAGTTTTACCTTAAGAAGATATAGATGACTTTTATTTACTAGTTGAGGCTAATATATATCTTGATGATAGTTAGAACGAGTTCTTTTAAGGTTGAAGACCTTATACCATCCAAATATACATGTGATGGAGAGGATTTGTCACCGACCTTAGAATGGGATGCTGTACCAAGCGCTAAAAGTTATGCCGTTATTGTAGAGGATCCTGATGCACCCGGCGGGACTTTTATTCACTGGGTCATTTATAATATACCAACTAATAAATTGCCAGAAGGAGTTCCTAAGGTGTATAAGTCAGAATTTGGTATACAAGGCGTAAATGATTTTGGTAGGGTTGGATATAATGGTCCTTGTCCTCCTAAAGCTCACCCACCACATAGATACTACTTTTACGTATATGCATTAGATACTATTTTAAAGGAAGTGAAGAACGTTGATGCTAATGAGTTAAAGTCGTTAATGAAGGGTCATGAAATAGATAAAGGTTATGTTATGGGTAAATATAAGAGAAAGTGATGCTAAATGTCTGGGAAAGTAGAAGAAGTCTTATGGGCTGAAAAGTAC
Source organism: Sulfolobus sp. B1 (assembly GCF_007050195.1). Classification (NCBI taxonomy): domain Archaea; kingdom Thermoproteati; phylum Thermoproteota; class Thermoprotei; order Sulfolobales; family Sulfolobaceae; genus Sulfolobus; species Sulfolobus sp. B1. The sequence goes on from NZ_QIMI01000242.1 coordinate 974, forward strand.
AGACCAAGAAGTTTGGATGATATTGTAAATCAGAAGGAAATTGTAGAAAGGTTAAAAAAATTCGTGAAAGAAAAAAACATGCCTCATTTGCTGTTCGCCGGACCTCCCGGTACTGGAAAGACTACTGCAGCTTTAGCTCTGGTTCATGATCTATATGGCGAAAGTTATGTTGAGTACTTTTTAGAGCTTAACGCAAGCGATGAAAGAGGTATTGATGTAATAAGGAATAAAGTTAAGGAGTTCGCTAGAACTGTTGCTCCAACTAATGTGCCTTTTAAAGTTGTTTTGCTAGACGAAGCGGACAATATGACCGCTGACGCACAACAAGCGCTGAGGAGAACTATGGAATTATACACTGAAAGTACTAGGTTCATTCTAGCTTGTAATTATCTTAGTAAAATAATAGAACCTATCCAATCGAGAACAGCGTTATTTAGATTTTA
>NZ_QIMI01000243.1:0-1409 GCF_007050195.1 Sulfolobus sp. B1
ATACCCTCTCCTCAGAAGCTCTATGTATACTAAATTCTCCATTGCATTGGATATTGAAAATTCGTAGCCTAAAGCCGTCGGATAACCAGTGTCAATTATGTATAATTTTTTCAGATTGGCTTTCCTCTTCCTCTCGCTCTTCTCAAACTCCTCTACAAAGAAGGAAAAGTAAGTCTCCTTAGCCCTATTGAAGAGCTCGATGACTGTCTCCTTCCCTATCTTAATCCCTAAGCTTCTCATATATTCATAAACCTTGTTGATAGTTGTTGGTCTAGCGTAATTTGATATCAAATAGTTAGCAAAAAGTGAAGCAATATCAGCTTTAATTGTCGAGAAGTCCCTTACTATAATCGAATCAAAATAGGATTTCAACAATCTTATCTTCTCATTATTCTCTTTTTCAAGAACTACAGCTGGATAGGAGCCGTAATATAGGTACTCCCTCAGAAGCGACAGTATTTTGCCTCTTTCAAATGTATATTCAATTAACCTATTATACTCGAAACTCTTAAATCTTAAAAATTCCTTAAAGGAGAGCGGAAAAACTTCATAGTTTACACTCCTCCCCCTCAACTCTTCGGCGATTCTTAAGGGAGTTAGTAGCGATGAAGAACCAGAGAGGTAAACTCTGGAAGTAAGCCTTTTCCTAAACCAACTTCCATAGTTTTCAACGTTTTGAACTTCATCTAGAAAAATATATCTAGGCTGTTTTCCGGTCAACTCCACAAAAATGGTCAAAATCTTATCTAAGTCCTCTACCTTAAAGCCCTTTAATCTATAATCTTCAAAATCAACGTAAAGTATCTCGTCATGAGATGCTAAACCGCTCTTTATTATGTCTTGGATAGTCTGATATAAAGTGAACGTTTTACCGCTTCTTCTACCGCCAGTTACGGTTATTATGTAGTCTTTATCTAAAGGGAGTGAAATGTCTCTCCTTATGACGTTTGGGAGAGGAGAGGTGAGCCATTCCGCGATGTAGCTCCTTAACCTTTCTTCCACAACAGTATAATAAGAAGTTTGTACTAATAAGTCTAATTCTGACCAGATTAACGCCAAAACTGGTCTATTACAGACCATATTTTTATATGAAAATAACAATTAAGATAAAATAATTTTATATCATATTAAATAAGTTTCCTACATTACGAAGGTATGGCTCCTATAAGTATACTCTGCAGAAGAACCTTCCTTAAAATCTAACCGTTATCAGTCAATGTGTAGACAATAATTTCATTCACCCCCATATTCCAACTTATGCCAATAGATTTAGAGTAAATCGTGTTGAAGAATATTTTTAACTATCTTGTTGAGTTCCATGTTGAGTCCATGCTTGTTAGTTTTAAACTTTGAATATATAGTTCTACTAGTGTTCTATTGCTAAATGTTTAAACCTCTGTATTGAACTA
>NZ_QIMI01000244.1:0-1405 GCF_007050195.1 Sulfolobus sp. B1
TTGACTCACAATTACACCCGATTAATAATAGTTTTTTAGATTTATAAGCTTTATTTTAAAACTTCTTTATGGTAATGAGTACAAATAATTAACTAAATATTGAAATTTGGGGAATTAACGTTAGTTACAGATGTAACCAACCCTTTCATAGTAATATTATACAGTTTATATCTTTGAAAAAAGTTATAAAGAATAAGGAATAAGAAAAGTCTTTACATGTTTGAAAAAGTTATAAAGAAAAGTCGTTTTAATTCTCTTTATAGGTCTAACCAACTATCTGGTAATTCGTCTTCATTGAGTTCTCCTTTCTCCCACTTCTCCTTAATTTCTTCTAGCTGCTGCTTTCTTTCTTCATATATATCCATAATCATATCATATAAATCCTTATCAACATTCTTAATCGAGTCTAAGACCCCAGCTTCTACAAAAATTGTCATCATCTCAACAGCGGTCTGTAGTGATGCGTGCCAACCTATATCAGTCCTTTGCAATAAATCAACTGGAACTGCTTTTCTATAAACATCCATGTTCTTAGATTCCTCAACGGCTTGAGGTCCCCAATCAGGAAAAGCGTCAGGCTGTATCATATCAGGGGTAACTTGATTACCCATAGTTATTACTGTTAATAATACCCTTCTATAGGGAGCCAAGATCTGCTTTGCTGATTCTAACCCAAATTTTACTGCATATTCTCTAAGTAGCATTATTAACCCGGCTATTTCGTTATTGAATGGACACCTCATAGAACAAGTATAACACTGGACACAAGCCCACACTTTTTTATTCACAAATTCCCAAATCTTATCAACAGCGTCCCTCATCATGTATTGAATCATTTCTCTGGGACCAAAATCATAGAACTTGGCAGCAGGACAACCAGAAGTACACACACCACAATTCAAACATCCTCTAAGATATTCATTATATCTAAAATCACTTTTTACTGCTTCCCAGAATTTCTTTGCTAAATCCCTTTCCTCAGGTTTTAAGTTACTTATTAAGTTCCTATCCTCTTCCGGCAATGATTCTTGAACTTCATAAGCCATATCTAAAAATCTGGGATCGTCCGGGAGAGCTGGTAATAAAGTTTTAGTAGCCATCCATCCCACAGTATAAGATTAAGCCCAGAAACTTATAAATTTTATTAATAAAAAAGAAACGTAACTTACTTCACTCTTTTAATTAATATTCTAGTTACACCATTATCTTGCTTAATATCCAATATCTGATTACCAGTCCTCCTAGCCCAAGCCTCAATATCTGGCTTAGCAGCAGGGTCAGTAGCTAAAACCTCCAAAACCTCACCAACATTAATCTGCTTAATAGCCTTAGCAGTCTCCAAAACGGGACCAGGGCAATACATACCCCTAACATCCAAAGTCTTAGAAATCCTAAGCTCTGACAC
>NZ_QIMI01000245.1:0-1404 GCF_007050195.1 Sulfolobus sp. B1
ACCTTTAGTAGAGGTGTTTAAGATAAGGGGAATATTAAATGGTACTACAAATTACATTTTAAGTAGAATTTATGACGGACTTGACTTCAATAGTGCTCTAAAAGAGGCTAAGGAGAAAGGATATGCCGAGGAGGACCCTACGTTAGATTTAAACGGTTTTGACGCTGCTGCTAAGTTAACCATTCTAGTTAACCTAATGATGAATAGGAATTTAAGACTAAGGGACTTTAAATTTAGAGGAATTCAAAATATTACTAACGAAGAGATAAGAAGAAGTAGAGCTGAAGGTAAAAAAATAAAGTTGTTAGCTTATGCTGACAATTATGTTGTAGAGGTTTCTCCAAAGCAATTAGATCCTCATGATCCCTTATTTAATATAGATGGTGTCGAAAATGCGTTGGAAATTCATAATGAGATACAAAGAATAGTAATAAGAGGTCCTGGTGCAGGACCCATCAATGCTGCTTATGGCGCATTGACTGACTTAGTGCTATTATTAAAAGGATGTTTATGATATAAATTTTTATTCTAATAAGATAAAGATAAATTTGATGAGCTTACAGAATAAGGTTAAAGCATATATAAAACTAGGGAAACTTGGCGTGGTTAGTCTTCTCGATTTGGCAGCTATTGCAGGTGCAATATTAGCTTACAAGATTGGAATGTCTATTTTGCCCATTGTCTTTGTGATTATAGGTGGTACTTTAGGATCTATGGGGGCAATGATAATCAATAGTGGGATAGAAATTGATAGAGATAAGGTAATGTCTAGAACTTCTAGGAGACCTACTGTTGTAGGTTATGTGAGTAAAAAAGAAGCAATACTAGTGGGTTCATTATTAGCATTAATAGGAAGTTTAATAGGTTTTGTGGACAATATCATGACTGCGATCTTTATTGCTTTAGGCGTTATAATATATGTGTTTGTTTACACTATCTTGCTAAAGCCTAGAACTTGGCTTAATATTGTAATTGGAGGATTTGCAGGAAGTGCTGCAGCTTGGGCAGGTTACGCTTCCTTAACAAATTCGTTTAATCTAGAGAGTTTCCTCTTAGGCTTTCTTATATTCATGTGGACTCCGGGGCACTTCTGGTCATTAGCCCTTAAATATAGAGAGGATTATTTAAATGCACATTATCCAATGCTACCAGCAGTTGTTGGAATAACTACTTCTGCCAAGGCGATAGCGATATCTAACGCCTTAATGGTTCCTATAGTCATCTTGCTTTTTACCTACTTAGGCTTGGGCTATTTAATAGCTAGTACCATATTGAGTTTGATATTACTTTTCTTCTCATATAGACTAATGAGAAATCCAAGCAAAGAAGAAGCTATGAGATCATTTATATTTTCAAATATATATCTTACTATAATATTTTTAATTATTATAATTTCTAGATTAA
>NZ_QIMI01000246.1:0-1399 GCF_007050195.1 Sulfolobus sp. B1
TACCAGTAATCCTATACCACCAGAGCCGATTTGAACGTCCTTTAACGCTTTTATCTTACGTTCTCTGTCACCCTTTACCATTAGTGCATCTCCCAAATCTAACAGACCATCCAGATGATTAAATCCCCTTAATAGCTCAATGATACCTATTAGTAAGATTCCAGCTATTGTACCTAGTATGAAATGTAGTAATGTGTAAGATGAGAACTCAATTATGGCTAATATGGGACCCACTATTATTGGAGCTAGAAATGAATATTTTGCTATGTCTTCTATGCTAACATTGGATCTTATTGGTAACGACGAGAAGAAGGCAATCTGTCCAACGATTCCCATCTTGCTCATATCTAATCATAAGTTTATTTACTAAAATATGTGATATGATTTGTGTCAATAATAGTAGCGTCGACAATGAGTGATTCTGGTAAATCCTTTATTACAGCGGGTTTAGTAAAAATCTTGAATTCTAAGCCATTAAAAGTACAGAACATGTCATTAAATAGTATATCTACGCATGATGGAGGAGAAATTGCATTTATTCAAGCATATCAGGCTATTGGTAGTCGTATCACTCCAGAAAGATTCATGAATCCAATACTTTTGAAACCAATGGGAAACGGCATAGAAGTAGTATATATGGGAGAATCCTTGGGTATAATGAAAGGCGAGGAGTATTATGACTTAGCTAACAATAAGCTTTGGTTAAAAATATCAGAATATTTAAAAAGAAATGATTTAGTTATTGAAGCGGCTGGAGGGTTAGGGGAACCTAATTTCATACATAAAGATATTACGGCAATAAAGGTTATGAAAGAGCTAAAGATTCCCGCTATATTAGTTTTAGACATTGATAGAGGTGGGGCATTCTCCTCGGCTTATGGAACATTTATGATGTTGCCAGATTCTATAAGAAGTAATCTAAAAGGTTTCATAATTAACAAATTCAGAGGAGATGAAAGATTTCTTTTTGATGCGATAAAGTGGCTCGAGGAGAAGACTGGAATGAAGTATCTAGGTTATATTCCATATCTTGAAGAAAGTCCAATTATGCCAGAGGATTCTATGAATATATATGATATAGGTGATGGGGATAAGGAAGTTGCTATCATAGCTTATCCTTATATGAGTAACTTTAATGAATTCTACGCTTTTAAGAAATCTAATGCTCACGTGTACTTCGCTAAGAAACCAAAAGAAATTGTAAAGGCTGATCTTGTAATATTACCCGGTAGTAGAAACACGTTAGAGTCTTTAAATTGGTTAGTTAGTAAAGGATTTATTGATTATATCAAGAATAAGAGAGTTTTAGGTATATGTGGCGGATTTCAGATTTTAGGTAGAAAAATTCTTGATCCCTATGGAATAGAGTCTGGCAAGCCATCGGAGTATAATGGCTTAG
>NZ_QIMI01000025.1:0-17904 GCF_007050195.1 Sulfolobus sp. B1
TCTCAATTGACCCAAGTACCTTTGGTAATATATTATTAATTTCTTCCTCAGCAGAAATTTCACTATTGTAAGGTAAACTAACAACACCATAAGTTGGATTGGATATTGGTATGTTAATAGGCACAGCATTAGTCTCTTTTATCAATGGAGGAATTTCATTAACCTTAGTAAGAAAACTATTATTATTTTCATACATTCCTAATACTCTCATCCATGAAGAATGAGGAAACTGAGGCTTCCTATTAACTACTACTCCTCTATACGTGCTACTGAATAATGTAAATAGGGTTTTGGGATTACATTTCATGAAACTTGTGTAACTTAAGCCATCTATTCCCAATAGAATAGGATAAGTCATTTTTATCACTAATCCATGAGAGCCTTTAGTTTTTCTTCTATTTCTTCTCTAGGGACAGCCCCTATAACTGCATCAACAGGTTCACCGTTTTTAAAGAATATTACTGTCGGGAGACTCATTACACTATATCTTGCAGATATTTCTGGGTTTTCGTCAGAGTTTATTTTACCGAATCCTATTTGAGGATAATCTCTTGCTAACTCTTCTATAATGGGAGATAATATAAAGCAAGGGGCACACCATTCAGCCCAGAAGTCTACTACTGCTATCTTGTTCTTAGTTATAAAGTCATCAAAAGTTTTAGAATCTAAATGTCTAACTAGTTCATCTTCTTCCTTTTTTACAATTTTATTGAACTTCTCCTCTAGGATTTTTTGTAATTCGGGATCTTTAGTTTCTTCAGTCATAAGATATTATATATACTATTAATTTAAAAAGTTTTTATCATATAAAGAATACTGACATGACAAAATTAGTCGTAGTTGGTGGAGGAATAACGGGATTAATGATTGGACTATTATATAGTGGAGACTCAGTTATATTGGAAAAAGAAAAGAAAATAGCAAATAATTCTAGAGCGAGTTTGTGGTCAATTATGCCACCTCTATGTGGATCTCATAAGCAAGATTGCGAGAAAGCTATTACATTTTACTCCGAGATTTGTGAAAAATACGGGGTATATTGCAAAAAAACACACATATTGCGATTAGCTCAAAATAAGATAGGCGGAAAAATATTAGATAAGAAAGAGATTAAAGGTTTAGAACCAGTACTTAATATCGATGAAGCGGAATACTTTGATAATGCATTTTTCGTAGAAGGAGAAGAGTTATTTAACTTAATTAGTACAGATTTACACCTAGAAACAGGGTACGAAGTATTGGATGCAATGGTCGAAAATAACGAAATAAAATACTTGATAACTAATAAAGGTAATGTTAAGGGTGAATACTATGTTTTTACTACTGGGTTCATGAGTTCAAAGATATTACATAAGTTAGGTATCGATATAGAAATTCTACCATACAAAGGACACTTGATAATCTCAAACAAAAAAATTGGACTAAACGGAATATTGATAGTAAACGACAGAATAGCAGTTGAGGGAAAAAATCTTTATCTCAATGGGGATTCAAAATTAGATAATTCGATTGATGTAAATTATGAGGAAATTTATAGAACTATTAACGAAATAGGAAAGATAATTCGAGTTGATACATCCGCTTTAGAGATAAGGGTAGGTTTTAGGAGTGTCTCTAAGGATGGTGAACCAATAGTTAGAAATATTTTTTCTAACGCTATTTTAGTGACAGGTTACAGATTTGGATTCGCTCTCGCACCTATATTAGCACATAAAGCGATAGATTTAATCAAAAGTTAGGAGGAATAAACACTATGGATATTAGAGTCATTTACTCTTCTAAAGACCCAGTTGGTATTACAATTAAAAAATTAGGTTATAAATTTGAAGAAATAAATGAAGACGTTACGAATTTTAGATATGATAAGGGAGATGCAATAATAATATTTTCAAGACATAAGAGTAAAGCAGGTGTTCCCTCAATTACCATACACTATCCAGGTAATCCTACAGAAGAGACGATGGGAGGAGAGCCGAAGAAATTGGGCATGGCATATCCAAAGCTATTTTCATCTATATTGAGGGAAATACTGAAAATAAACTTTAATATAGAAAAAGTGATAGAAGCTACGCATCATGGACCAACATATCAGAGTAAGCCAATAATTTTCGTTGAGATAGGAAGTAGTATTGAGTATTGGACTAATGGAGAACTAGTAAAAACCGTTGTGGAGCATACAATTAAAGGTGTTGAATCATTAGATAATAATATATGCAAAGACTATATTTCAGGGTTTGGGGGACCTCATTACTCAAAACTATTTACCAATTTATCAAAGGAAAATTGCATAGGACATGTAGTTTCCAAACACTACGTAAACATGATTGATGATAACGTGATTGTACAAGTTGTTAAAAACAGTATAGAACCAATTAGAAAGGTAATTTTAGATAGCCTAAACTCTACCCAAAGAGAAAAGATAACTAAAGTTTTAAAAAACTTTGACATTAATATCGAGTCTCGCTAATATCTGATTTGATATAATTGGTGAGCCTATACTAAGAATTTTACAAGATTCAATATTCCTACCACACTTTACAATACTAAAACTTGCATTGGGTATCTTTATGCCCCAACCACTAATATCGTCTAAGCCCAAAAAATAGTTTATTATTGCCCTTATAGGATCAGAATGAGATACGGCAATTATTATCCCATTCTCGCTCAGCACTGAATTGACAAAACTCTTCATCCTCCTCGTCATATCGTCCCAACTCTCCAATCCCTTTATCTCTATATTTCCCTTTAACATTCTTAACTTCCAATGGTCAGAAGGATCAAAGGTAGTATTATTTAACTCTCCTAGAAATCTCTCTCTTAATCTCTCATCAACTATTGGTAGAAGCCCTATCGTTTCAGCTATAATTAACGCAGTTTGATATGCTCTTAGAACTGGGCTAGTGTATATTTTCTCTATTTTCAATTTTGCTAATTCCTTAGATGCTTCTTTAACCTGATTAACACCCTCCTCAGTTAAAGGATAACTATTACTATCATGACTAAGGATCTTATTGACGTTCGATGTGCTTAATCCATGCCTTACAAAAACTATTGTAGTCATCAGTATATGTATGACATTCCAGCTTATTAGTTTAAACTTTAAATACGATTATAAGATGAAGAATTAATGTGGTCTCATTATTTAAGAGGAAAAAAGATGACAGCACAACTGACAACTTAGTCAGGATTCTATTCACATCAGATCTTCACGCGTCTTATACAACCTTTAAAAAATTCATAAATGCTGCAAAGTTATATAAAGTAGATGCATTAATAATAGGTGGCGATATAGCTGGTAAGTCATTAGTTCCCATAATAGATTTAGGAAATAATAAATTTTTAATTGATAATAAGGAAATTTCGTCTTCAGAGTTAAATACTATAACAGAGAAATTTAAAAATGAAGGAACGTATTACGCAATACTCAGTAAAAAAGAGTTTGATGAGGCTGTTGGGAATAAGAAAGTTCAGGAGGAATTATTTAAAGTAGCTATGATTAGTACTTTAAGAGATTGGATTAGAATAGCCGATGAGAGATTGAAGGAAAACAAAATACCTATATTTGTAAATTTAGGAAATGATGATCCAGAGTATTTATTTGACGTATTAAAAGAAGGTGAGATGTTCAAGGTAGGAGAGGGAGAGGTATTTGAGTTTAACGGGTATCAAATCGTATCTTATGGCTATGTTAATCCAACGCCTTGGAACACATTTAGAGAAAAGAGAGAGGAAGACATTTATTCCGATCTAAAAAAAATAGTGTCAAAAATTACTAATTTTGAAAGGGCAATATATAATTTTCATGCTCCTCCATTCAATACAAATCTAGATAATGCTCCTTTACTTGATGAAGAGCTTAAGCCTGTAATCAGAGCTGGAGAAATTATATATACACACGTTGGATCAAAGTCTATACGAAGAATAATTGAGGAGACAAAGCCTCTATTAGGTTTACATGGACACATTCATGAATCTAAAGGATTTGACAAATTAAACAATACCATTGTTATAAATCCGGGTAGTGAATATAATAACGGGCTATTACACGCTGCACTTATTGTCCTACAAGGAAATAAGGTGAAAGCACATCAATTTATCTTAGGGTAAACTCTATTTTTCCTTACTCTAAACCTATTTAATATTTAAGTCATATCCCCTTTTATCATGAAGGAGTACTTAAAAGACGTATAGAATAATTCGGTGAATCTTGAAATACTATATATAGAAATACAAAAAATGATAAGTATAAAGTTTATTTACTCCTTTTTACATTATATATTATATGCAACTAATGGTCAAAAATGTAATGTCTAAAAAAGTTTATACAATTAGAGTGGACTCAACGATTAAGGATGCAGCTGATGAAATGAAAAAACATAACGTGGGATCTTTATTGGTAGTTGACGAAGAGGACACAATATTGGGTATCATAACTGAAAGAGATATAGTTAGAGCTTACGCTGATAAAAGAATTGATAGTAAAATAAAAGATTACATGACAAAAGAAGTGAAAGGTGTTTCAGAAGATACAAGCGTAATTAATGCTCTAAATATAATGGTGGAAAATGGTTTTAGGCATCTCCCCATAGTAAATGAAAGGGGAAGAGTAAGTGGTATAGTGTCAATTAGGGATCTAGTTAAAGCATTAGTAGATCCACACTACTCTCAGTATGGGAAAGAGTGGCATGAAGTTAAGAGTACTGGTTTAACTTGTCCTGTATGCGGTCTAGAAATCGATGAATACGGTTACTGTGGATGCGGAAGCGGATCTAGTTAATGACCAATAGTTTTTTTAAGGTGCGAACTTTCTTCTACATATGATTATATTTTATGCAATAGGTGAGAGAGATCGTGCAAAAGAACTGGTAAGAATTATTACTAAAACTCGTTGGAAAACGATCTCTAAACACGCTATAAAAATAGCTAGCTCATCTATTGGACCATCAGTAGTCATATTCAAACCTACTATGGCTGGACTTGCCGTAGCCTTATGGTTAAAACAAAGGGCTGACGAATTAGGAATGACTTCAACGGTCGGATGGTTTGAACCTATAACTGAAATACCACCGCAAGTAGAGGACGCGATTAGAACTGACTTAAATAAAATCTTGATGAAAAAACTAGAAGTGCCATGGTCTCCATCTTAAGTTGAAATTTCAACTTGTTTAGATGGTATTGTTTTTATTTCTGTGCTCTCATTACTTTTGGTTACTATTACATAATCTGCTATTTCTGATAAGTACTCTAGTAATCTATTAAACCTCTTCTGATCAAAAGTCATTGCTGACTCATCAATTATGAAGTAAGGCGTCTTGAAGTAAGCTTTAAGAGCGCTTAGCACTAGTATTAACGCTAATGTAGTCCTCTCTGATGAAGATAATTTCTTTATATCTATGGTTGCTCCTCTTCTTTTCACAACTAATCTGTAATTATTATCTATTTCCGCTTCCATCTCAAATTCAAACCTTCTCAACAATTGATTTGATATTCTAGTAAATTCATCCCTAGCTTTAGTCAGTCTTTTGATGTACTCCACTTGTAACTCCTCAACTTGTTTCTGCAACTGCTCTATTCTTATTTCCTTTTCCTTAAGCTCCTCTAATATCGAGGATGGGACGCCTAATAATTGCAACTCATACTCGTATTCCTCCCTTTTCTTTCTCAATTCCTCAATTCTCTTCAAAATAGCATTACTATCATCTGGTGTGATTACTGCTCCACTTAAAGACTCACTCCTATTGAATCTCTCTTCTGTCTCTCTCTTCTGTCTCTCGAGATCATCAATTTGGAATTTAACAGAACCTATCCTGTTTATTAGCTCTTCTCTCTTACCCTTTAACTTAATAATATCATTCTCAACGCTTTCAAACTCCTTTAGTTTTAACTCTAATTCTTCTTTTCTCTTCTGTAAACTAATTATGTCATTACGAACAGAGTCTAGCAACGAAGTTTTATCTCTCAATTCTCGCTCTATAACGTCTATTCTAACTTTCCATATACTCGGATCAACCTTACTTCCACACACATTGCACGTGTCAAGGTGTTGCTTATCTGACTCTTTTACTTCCTCAAATACCCTCTCTAATACTTTAAGTTCTATTTCCAACTCAGACCTATCATTACTTTTAGCCTTAAGTTTCTCATTAATTTCGTCTAATTCTTTCTGTATTTGAGATTTAATTTCTGAAGAGATCTTTGATTGCTTACTTTGAATTTCCTCTTCTATCTTCTTCAGTGCAAGTTCTAAGTTAGCAAGCTCATCTTTCTTTACCTTTATCTTATTCATGATCTCGTTTATCTTATTTTGTCTCGTTATTGTTATTGTGTGTGTAGTCTTCATCACAATATTAGAGCTACTTTCCCTCTCTTTTTCTAGTTTCTCCATCTCCTCATCAAGAGCTCTTATTTTATTTTGAATTTCCCTTATATCGTTATACTTCTTTTGTAACTCATCTCTTGAAGCTATTTCCGCATTTAATAGCTTCTGCATTTCCTCTTTCTTAGCTCTAATTTCATTGATTTTAGAAGTAGCTGAAATAAACCATTCTACGTTTCCATCTCCAGATAAAATTTGGGTTACTAATCTATTTTCTGGAGAGAAGTACGTTAACAGTAAAGCTCTATCGTCATCCATTATTAGATTCTTTTCTTCATATAATCCGTTTTTAACCCTCTTTATCCTTCTATAGTACTCTTTATTATCTAAATATACTTCAACATACCCATTATCAGCAAAAACATTCAGCAAGTCCTCTGGCTTAATGCTAGATGTTAGCATAGACACTAATGCCCTAACTAACGATGTCTTACCATAAGCGTTTGGAGCTTCATATGTTGTAACGCCTTTCTCTAGGTCAATACTATATTCTTGTGTTATTCCACCTATATTATATACTCTAACCTTCATCTAGTGGTATTAATACTAGGAAGTATAAAAACTCTTTCCTCCCTCAACAATCTTATTATGGAAAAACTCTTCAAATTGAAAATATGGAAATAGGATAACTTTAGATTTTAGTATATTTAATATCACAGTTAAAGTTCATTAAGTTTGATATTTTGCAATAAAGCTAAAGTAGATCAAAGTGTATTTATTAACACTTTTTAAGAATATATAAAGTCGATTTAATAAAGATATATGTTAACTCTACATATGCCCAGAATAATTAGCAAGACATAAATCTACAGTTTTCCTTATTAGGTCAATATCTTTACATGATTATTGAGAATTGCATAGTCGATGGGGCTTAGATGTACGAACTCTAATGAAAGCCCAAAATTTAATATTCATAAAATAAAACACAGTTCCCCTAATAAAAATTAGTTTATAGTAAGCTTATATGACAAAGCTTGATCAAATAAATAACTTTAACCTCTTATCGCCTATATATGAATAGAGTAAAATCAAGGGGCCTATCTTTTTGAATTTTCTACACTTTAATTTAACTAGATTCCTAGATAACTGCAATTAGGAGAAATTTTAAATTACTCGGAAATAGAAGTTAATTCAGTATGGAAGCTGATCTAGCAAACCTCTTGAGGCAAAGGAACTTAAAGGTAACTCCCCAGAGGATAGCTATATTAAAACTAATTATGAAAGGAGGCCATTTCAGCGGAGAACAGATCTTTCAAGAACTAAAAAAAACAGAACCCAGCATTAGTCTATCTACAGTCTATAATACATTGGAAACTTTAAAGAATGCTGGAATACTGAATTCCTTTGAAGCGAATGGTATTACTTGGTTCGAAATAAATAGGAAACCACATATTAACGTGTTCTGCACTAATAACAGTGAAATTATAGATGTAGATGATTTAGAAATAAATGACTTAACTGTGGAATTAAATAAAAAGGGGTTGGATGTGAAAAACGTTAGTATTGTAGTCTACGCTGATTGCTCAAAACTTACTAAGGGTACTAAACAATAAATTCTTAAACTTTTCATCATCAGCTTCTAATACTATTTCAGCATTCTGTCTGTTATGACTATACCAATCTATCAACATTGCACCTCTAGATTCTGAACAGGTTTCAACATCAACATACCTCCTTAATGATCTCTTTATTATTGTGCTATCGTAAGCTATAGCAACTGTTAACGAATCAGGGTGAACACTTCCATTTATGCCTTGTGCTTTAGAATAATCACGTAAAGTCTTGTTAACTCTAATGAAGAAATCTGATAACCTAGTATTCATTTTCGATATTCGATCCCAATCTTTTTCATTAACAACAGCATGAAGTTCTGCAGTCTCCCATGGAACTATAGTTACATCAAAACCGGCATTAAGTATAATTTTAGCTGCCTCTGGGTCAACCCAAAAGTTAAATTCAGCAATGGGTGTAGTATTTCCCTTGGAAAATGCTCCCCCCATAATCCATATCTTCCTTATTCTGCTTACTATTTTGTGATCCTTTAGATAAGCTAAGGCAATATTTGTTAGGGGCGATACTGCCAAGATTTCAAGTTCTCCATTGTATTCTTTCGAGAGTCTTAATATCGCATCCACAGCATGTTCATCTGTAGGCTTCTTATTAGGCTCTGGATAATTCCAATCTCCCATTCCATTATTACCGTGAACTTCTTCTACAGTTCTCCACTTACCTAGTATTGGTCTATCCGCTCCAATATAAACTGGAACGTCTGATCTTCCAATATATTCTAGCGTGAACAAAGCGTTCTTCACCTGATTCTCGAATTTAACGTTACCCGCGACAATAGTAACTCCAAGAAGATCAAAATATCTCGAAGCTAATAGTATAGCTATTGTATCATCACTGGCTGTGTCTGAATCAATTATTACCTTTCTCACGTTCTCTGAAAGAATAGAATAAAATAAAAGATTAACTCTGCAAAGGTATTATACGATCCTTATGATATACACTATCTTTATTAGGCTGAAGGAGAAAATTTATTATTGATGCAAAACTTTAGAGAGCTTACTATTGATATAGCTCTTTCTAAGAGGATTAGTGGATACGAAAGGATATATGAGGATGGGCTGAGAAGAAGAAACTCATGTGTTTATTATAATACTGAATATTGTAAAAAATTTTCAGGTAAAAGTAAAATACTTGCAAGCTGGAAATCTAATGGAAAGATAGTTCCTCACCCTGCATTTTGTTACTTATGTCCCTACTATTCAATTAAGGACGATGGAAAAATTATAACGGCAGACCTCTTAGATATATATATAATTTACGTTAATTTAAAAGGACAGCTAGAAAAAGAATTGGAATTTATTGAAAATAGGTTGTCAGAATTCTCCTATTCTACGTCGATAGCATTAAGGAGAAGGAGAGAAGATCTATTAACATTCTTAGATGATATAATATCAAAAATTAAGATATTACTAGAGATGATTAGGATTAGTGAGACTAATGGAGTATGAAAACATATTTAATGATCCAAAAGGATATAAAAGATGGTACGAAGAACACAATAAAATATACGATAATGAAAGAAATGTCGTTAGAAGTTTTAACCTTAAAGATTGTTTAGACATAGGATCTGGACCAGGCATATTTCATGAAGTTATACATGGATACAAAGTCTCAGTAGACATATCATTATTAATGCTAATGGAAAGTAAAAGCGATGATAGTGTATTAAGTGATGCGTTATACTTGCCTTTTAGGAACAAATCATTTGACTGTACTTTCACATCAGTTACAATATGTTTTATTGATAGTCTTGAAAAATTTATTAGTGAAATAGAGAGAGTAACCAAAAAGCGGGCGGTAATATGCTTTATACCTAGAGATTCTCCATGGGGAAAATACTATGATGAATTGGGTAAGAAAGGACATAAATACTACTCTAGAGCAATTTTTAGAACTAAAGAAGAAATATACAAAACTATTAATAAATATATGAAAATAATCACAGTAAGGTCTACATTAAGCTCAGAACCATCTAATGAGAAAAGCTGGGAGGATAATGATATATATTACGATGATGACAGAGGTTCATTTATTTGTGTTGAGGCTATCACCCGGTAGAGCGGAGCCCTTTTCATCGAGCCTTCATAGGCACTCGAGGGCTGATCCTACCGGATTGCTGATCTATTCCTTCTTTTTAAAACTCTTAAATCTTTCCCCAGTCCAATTTAGATAAATTTAGTAACCCAGTGCTTTTAGAATATTAAACTCCTATGTTAATTGCTTGATGCCTATAAGATAATAGTCTTTCCATTACGTGAGGAATAACTAAACGTAAGGTAAATTGTATAAATTTAATTAACTTGTGTAAAATACTAAATAATCTTAACTATTTTCATATTGAAATAAATATGCTAATAAGATATGCACTCTTAGGTATATTTATTCATTTGTTCTGAAGAAAGCATCCGTAATATGGTTACGAAGTGCATAATGACTCAATCCCTAAACTAAAAATTTTGTAATGATACGATCTTTTTAGGATCCTCCTAAATAAGCTTTATTTTAGGGTTTAGCGTACATTATATAATGTGAGAATAACTTTAATTTTAATGACTTTAATTGTTATAACAACACTTATAGCATATTTCATAAGTCACAGTCCACTACTCCTCTCTGAATTTTCTCATTCATTTATAGATTTTATTACTATTTTACTATCTATATTACTAATAGGCAAAATTTCTGGGATCTCCGGTAATAAAAACTTTATTTATACATATGGACTCCACAGATTGGAAATTTTTTCCGCTATACTAAACATAGTAACTATTATAGTTCTGTCACTATTTATTGTCTATTCTTCTATTATATCATTATTATTAGGCATTCATGAAAACCCAATACTTCTTATAATTATTTCAACTATTGCTGGAATTTTAACATACGTAGCCAATAAGTTCACGAGAGAAGATAACATAGGTAAGAAGGGCATAAGCTTACACTTATTTTCTGATCTGATAAGCTATATTTTAGGAATATTTGCTGGCTTTATTATATTACTTTATAAACTTTACTTTATTGATCCAGCAACGGCAATAGCCATAGTAGCCATCAATCTAATAATCACTAGACCGATTTTAAGAGAAGCTTACGTTATATTAATGGAAGGCTCCCCAGTTAATACGCAGGACATAAAATCTGTCTTAGAAAGCGAAAAGATTAATGTTCATCACTTGCACGTCTGGTCGGTCTGTAGTCATATTAAGGCTGCGACACTACACGTTAAAGTTAGTCCAAACACTACAATTAAAGAGACCGACGAAATCAGAAGAAAAATTTCTAATATCCTCAAAGAGAAATATAATATAACTCACTTAACAGTTCAGTTTGAATCAGAAAACTATGATTAATAAAACTGGCTTGGCCACCACTCAATCTCTTTCTTAAATTTACTTCCAATCATATTTAGTATGCGTCTTCTGTCTTCACTTGAAATTCTGACATCTATATGTGCCTTCAACAAAGGGAAAGGATAGCCCTTTATTGATACATTAGCTAAAACATCTACAATCTCCTTAACTATGTTTTCATCAATCCTTCCTAAAACATCTACCCTTAAAACCCTACTACCCTTACTAAGCCTTACATAAAAGGAGCTATATTCCATCCCTTTCAAAATTTCTAGCTTATCGTAGTTATCTGATATAAGATTAGAATCTATAGTTTTAGTTAATATTTTTGAAAATCCCGGGTCTTGCGTAAATAACTCTAATAGTACAGTGTCTGGATAATCTGTATTAAAAACATCTTTAGATCTGCTGATTTTAGATATCCACATAACTTTATCACTAAAATCTTCTACAATTTTAGCAATTATATACTGATTTAGCAATTCTAGAATCTTTTTCATTTTTTTCTCATCCTTTAATGAGATAATATTATCAATGTCCAGACTTTCAACCATCTTTAAATCATCTTGGGTTAAACCCTCCATATTCACCTTTTTGCCCAATTTTTTTACTAAATTACCATCTAAAAGGACATAATCCCCTTGACCGCTGTAATCTAAAGATAATTTAAGTTCTAAAGCTTCCATTAACAAGTTAGCTCTCTCTCTCGCATCGACACCGGGTCTAAAGAAACCAATCTTACCATCTTCAGATATTACTTGAATTTTACCTTCATAACCCAATACAGCCTCTGCGTCGATAACATATAGGATTCCTATTCTCATAGCCCTAGTAAATGAACCACCATCAATCGCTATAATTTTTTTATTTACCTTAGGATTTGGATTATATACTCTCCAATTTGCTGAAATCTGTTCTTTAATTTCTTTCTCCAAATATTTTGAAATATTAAATATCTGATCTCTTATTTTTTGATGATCCTTCAGTAATATGTCATATACTTTAGTTATCATTAGCCTCACTCACCACGCTCTTATTTCCTTTCTTTTCCACATTAATTACATAGTCTGCTGCATTTTCTATCTCTCTGTCGTGTGTAACTACAATAATTTGTGGTACTACCTCTTTCAAGTTTTTAATTATTTCGATGAGATAATTTCTTCTATCCTCATCTAAGTGAACTGTTGGCTCGTCTAGGATGAAGAAATTAGCATCAGACATGAGACTTCTAGCTATGGCTAACCTTAAACCTAATGCTAATGCCATTTTTTCTCCTCCACTTAATGAGGTTACGGGCAATTGATCTCCACTATTTGTATAAACTATAATATAATCTCCCCTATTACTTTTTCCCCTCTTAGGGGATATCTCTATTTCTGCGTTCTTAATTGATAAATCGAATTTCGATATTATATCATTTAAGTTATTTTCTATAACTTGTTTAGTTGCCATAATTATATAACTCTGTAGCCTTTTCTCTCCTAAAGCTTCCCTTATTCTGGTTAATTTGCTAATTGCGTTAGTTATTTTTGTCTCCTCACCTAACTTGGATTCGATCTGAACCATCTGAGTATTCATATCTTCTATTTCTTTCTTAAGGCTACTCAACTCTCCTTCTATCTTACTTTTCATATTTCTCCTCTCATCTAGAAATTTATCCAGATTTTCTACTTTTTTCTTTAATTCTTGATAATAATCTTCGTCAAAAGATATTTCTTCTAATTTCTGCTTAAGTTTTTCTATTTCTTTCTCTAAATTTTCTTTTTTCTTAAGATCCTCTTCCAATATTGCTCTCTTTCTCCTTAAATCATCTAAACTTTTCTTCTTCTTCTCTAGCTCTTCTATCCTTCTTTCGATTTCAAATTTGTTTAATCCTTTAACTTCGTTCTCTAATTTCCTTAATTCACCTTCAATTTGCTTCTTCTTATTAAGTAGCTCCTCTATTCTCCGCTTCTTATCTGAAAGAGAACTTTCATCATACTTGGATAATTTAAGGTAATTATCATAATAGTCCTTGAGTTTTTCTAATTCATTGTTAACTTCATTTCTTCTATCCTCTATATTTCCATATTTACTAATTTCTTGCTTTAATTTCGATAGTTCATCCTCTAACTCTTCTATTTGCATTTTTATCTTGTCGAATTTTCCCTTTTCAGACATTATTCTTTTTTGTTCCAATCTTAATTTATTTAATTTATTAGTTAGCTCTCTTAAATTCTCTTCAGTGCGCTCTTTTTCCTTTACTAGACTATCCCTTTTTTCAGTATATTCGCTGATAACTCTCTGCCTATGCTCATCATCTAAAGGTCTTCCACAGATAGGACACCTATCACTTTTAACCTGGGTAATATTTTTGATTATTTCATCAGCCTCCTTGATACCATTTTGAATTTGTCCCAATTTCCTATCTAATTCAGATTTTTGATTTTCAAACTCCTTTATGTTCTTTTCGACTTCTTCTAAATTTTTTTCATTAAATTGTATATTCGCTAAATCATTTTTATATTTCTCCAAAGTTTGTTCTTTAGATGCGATTTTACTTTTTAACTGAATATATCTATTATACTCTTCGTCGATTCTTTTCTTCTCACTATACAATTGGGTATACTTAATATAAAAGGGTTCTAACTCCCTTTTCTTCCTTAGAGACTTTTCATATTCATCAATTTCCACTTGAAGATCATTTATACTCTTAGATACTGAATCATAGTTATCTTTCAATAATAAATATCTATCTAAATTATTTTTAAGTTCTCTTAATTTTTCTAACTGCTCCACTTCTTTTTCTAATTCACTTATATTTCTAGTCTCGTTTTCAAGTCTCTTTATTTCCCTTTCAATTTCTTCAAATGATTTGTTCTTCTCATCTAGACTAGTTTTTATTTTAATATAATTCTCTCTCTTTATCTCATACTCATCTAACTCTTTATTAACTTGTCCTAGAGAACTTTCAAGGTTAGCGATTTCATTAGACAAAGATGATATGTAATTCTCTAACTCCTTTACTTTATCTTGCTTTTCCTTTAATCTATCCCTTATTTGGTTATATTGACTCTTCAGTACGTTAAAGCCTTCAAGTTTTGACTCCAATTGCTTAATTAAATTGGCTATTGGACCCTTACTATCAATTAATTTGTCAATCGCCTCAAGTTTGAGAATACCACCTATAGTATTTTGGAACTCATCTAAGATTTTATCCAATTCTCCTTGTCTTACGATTATAGTAGAGAGGGCAATATCTTTATCTATTCCTAAATATTTTTCCAGTTCTGATGTTACATTTTCAGCACCATAAGTAATAGGCTTATTGTTTACTAAAAGATGATCTTCAATAGAACCACTACCTCTACTTAAGTTTCTTTTTATTATTATTACATCATTACCTCTAGACAAAGTTAACGAAACCTTGCTTCTTGATGCACCACGTTTAATGAAATTCTCTAGAACACCCCTGCTTTTTTCCCTAAACATGGCAAAAACGATGCCATCAATTATTGAGCTTTTACCGGCTCCATTAGGACCTAATATTACATTTACCTCTCCTTTGAATTGAACTGTAGATTTCTCATGACTAATGAAGTTCTCTAGCTCTATTTTATCTATTTTCATTTATTCCAGACCTCCTAATTTCATTAGAATTTTCTCAACATTTTCACTTGAATCTACATTCTTAATCATTTCTATTATCAATTCTGCTTCCTCTTTACTGAACTTTTCATATTCAGTTAGATACTCCAGAATTATTTTATCTAATCCCTTATCCTTAGGTGGAGTGATAGTTAAATTCCCAATTGTCTGAGAAGTTTCATCTTTATATATCCTATAATAGGCAACGACGTCACTTAATTCCGTTGTTAATTCGGCATTCAATTTGTCTCTTCTCATTTTTTCTCCACGCAATATAATGTGTAATATTGGTTTAGACTTCAACTTTTTTATCTCATCCTTTATGTTTTGAATATCAACCTTTAAATTACGTGTATCGACAGCTCTTACAATTTGTGGTCTAATCTCTAAGTTTATCTCTTGAAGTATTGGTAAATTCTTGGAAAAATCTATTAAGTATACCCCTTTACGATTTTTTTCATAGCCTGCAATTTCCTCTTCCCTCATAATATCTGGAGAACCAGCTATAGCCACAATAGACCCGTTATCCATTTCCATTTTCCATCTATCATGTAAGTGACCTAAAGCATAATATCCAAAACCCTTAGGTAAATCACCTATCTCCAACTGCCACGAACTCTCATATGGCAATAATTGTTTAAAACCTTGATGTAAAAGCAAAATACTTCTAGTGCTACTCGGTTTTAAAGATGATAACATTTCCTTCAGAATTTGTCTTGAAATAGTTGGCACATGTGAAATTCCATAGACTTCCAGATTATTACCTAATATGTATGGAGTCCTATAATCAAGTATTTTTATTAGATCTAACTCAGCTAAAATGTTATGAGGGTAGATATAACCTTTTCTTTTAGGCGTATCATGATCACCGGGAATAGATAAGAATGGTATGTTTGCTTCTTTAAGCTTTCTTAAACTTTTTATTGCATTAAGAATAGCGTTATTAGGCGGATTATGTACATCGAAGAGATCGCCAGAGTGAATTACAGCATCGACATGATTCTCCAAGGCTATATCTACTATTTTTGAAAATACATCATAGAGGTCTTTCTCTCTCTCTAGTAAAGAATATTGTCTTTTACCTAAATGAGTATCTGAAACATGTAGTATAAGCATTACTCTTCACCAGAACCAAAATTCACAAATCCCGATATACTATTTTCTTCCTATTCCGCGTTTTTCCATTCTTTTAACATATCAGGATCAGCCCCTAATAGTTTTCCCTCAAACTTGTCTATCTTTACTATAGCAGGTAATTTAACTATCTTACCTATTATTATCGCTTCTCCTACATCCAATGACGAAAGCTGTTCAACTAAATCTTCACTTAAATTATCACTAGACTCCAAGATGTATTTTTTATCATTAGGTTCAACTATTTTCAAAATAATCTTATTGGTCATTTGACTTAAGATATTATCATCTAGCCCTTTTGGTCTCTGGCTAACTATTACTAATCCGACACCGAACTTTCTTCCTTCTCTTGCTATTCTGGAAGCCCAATATTTAGTTAACGTATTTTCATTCTTAGAAAGGAATACATGAGCTTCTTCGATAACGGAAATTATAGGAAACTTTAAACCAGAGGATCTCTTTCTAGCAAATTCTTTTCTGGAGTCTAAAATTCTTCTTAAATAATGTGACACCACAGCATCCATTGAATCCTCATCTAGTTGAGTCAAGTTTACAACATTAACTCTACTTCTCTTAATTTTCTCTATGACGTCAGAAGCTGATAAATCTATTACACCATTATATCTATCAACAAATTCTTCTAACTTATTAAGAAGTTCATCAGCAGGGTTCTCTCTTTTCTCTCCTTTACCTTCATTTTGAATGTAACTCTCCATTATTTCAAGAAATTCTTGATTTAATTTGGAAAGAGATACTTGACCTTCCTTAATTTTATTCGATATCTCCTGCTTAAATTTATTGAATGCTCTTCTTAGTATTCTAAACTGTATTGTAGCATTTTCTCTAACCTCCAATAATGTAGCAAATTCTCTAGGAGTTAGATATAACGGATTAAGTCTGGGCTCAATATTATTCAAATTTTTCATATCGCTATCGTAATATTCTCCATGATAGTCAAATATTATAACAGATCCACCTAACTCAGATATTCTTTGTGACAAAACTGCTACTGTATTTGACTTTCCCGCCCCCGTAGCTGCTAGTATTGCTAAATGCCTTGACAACGAGTTAATATTCAATCTCACACTTACTGATGTCCCAACTAGAGTACCTATCCTAATATTACCATCCGAGTAAATACTTTTTAATTCTTCTTCTTCTGCTTCTCTAACTGGCGTTCCAGCAGATGGAGGAATATCGGGCATTAAACAGTTTTTATTTAAATCACATAATAGTTTAATTTTTGCCTTAATGAAAAACGGAATATTATCATTGTAATCTTTTAACTTTTGAACAATTTCTATATCATTCATATTCTCATCTAACATGGAACTACCACGCGTTACAAACGTAATTAAACCTAGTACCTTAACATTATCATATTCTAGCATAACGTAATTTCCTAGCCTAACTGGTTTCTCCGCCAACATTGAAGCTTCTTGAGTAGTGGCAGAACCTATAACATATCCAATTATCATCATTATTTAATGGTTTCTAACACTTTAAATGGATTACCACAAACTTAAAAGTAATACCTTCAAAATTAATTGAAAATTTAATCAGATAAAAGAAGGAAGGAAAAATTGATCAATTAAAAACAGTGTTTTGATTCCTTCGCATGCCTTACAATCAAAGAAAATATACTTATTACTTGAAATTTTTGTTACGTTAAATTGTAGAAAAGTTCTAACAAAACAAACTTAAAAAGATAAAATAGCTTTAAAGAGCCTTCGCTACTGATTTTATTGTTTCCGCAATTTTAGCTTCTTGATCAGCAAAACTGCATAACATCCTCTCTATATCTTCATGACCCTCTGCCTTAGCAGTCATAGCAACCTTATTATACTC
>NZ_QIMI01000247.1:0-1380 GCF_007050195.1 Sulfolobus sp. B1
CTAATCTTTTCTAGTATGTTACATTACTACGTAAATATATACTCCTTAAACTATATATTAAAAGACTGACTTTTAAATCGTCATTCGAATTGTTAACTTGACCATGCTTCTACAAAAGCTAAAAGAGATCGTTGGAGATCAGTGGGTAATTGAGGACGAAAATGTTAAGTTATTCTCATATCCAGCTTTTATCCCTCTAAAGGTAGAACCTAAAGCTGTTATATTACCCGGTAATGAAGAAGAAGTAATAAATGTTGTAAACCTATTAAATGAGAATAATGTTAAATATTTGATAAGGGGATCTGGGACTAGTTTAAGCGGTTCTACTACACCAACTCAAGGAGAAATAGTTGTTTCTTTAACTAGGTTAAATAAGATTTATAGTGTAAATGGATACGAAGTAGAGGTAGGTCCGGGAGTAGCTAATTTCATGATAAATAAGGTTTTATCTAACACTAATTTATTTTATGCCCCTGACCCTTCAAGCTATGTGGTTTCTTCTATAGGTGGAAATATAAGCCACGATTCTGGAGGGATGCATACTCCTAAGTATGGTACGACTTTTGATAGTGTGATTAAGTTGAAGGTACTGCTTACTGATGGAACAGTGGAGGAGATAGGTGGAGCTAATTTCTTTGATCCCACTTCAATTTTTGTAGGAGCAGAGGGGACTTTAGGAGTTATTTTAAGGGCAACATTAAGGTTATTCCCTAAACCTGAGTCCAGCAAAACTATAATGGCGGCATTCAACTCAGTAGAAGATGCAGCTAAGGCTGTTGTAAATGTATATAAGAGTGGAGTAACCCCCTCAGCTATGGAGTTTTTAGATAAAAATTCAATTATCGCTATTGAAAACACACAGTATAAGGCAAATTATCCAATCGTAGATGCTATACTTTTGATTGAGCTCGATGGGTATTCAAAAAGTGTAGAGGAGGAAGAAGAAAAAGTCATTAATGCGATTAGGAATTCTGCAGGAGAAATTTACATTCCAAAAAACGAGGAGGAAAAGAATAGATGGTGGTTAGGAAGGAAGGGAGCCTTCCCTTCTTTTGCGTATTATTCACCAGCATATTTGACTTTAGACGCAAACGTTCCTAGGTCTAAATTACCAGTTATCTTAAGATACACTTATGAGATAGGCAAGAAATACAATCTGCCAGTAGCTAATAGCTTTCATGCTGGAGATGGCACTTTACATCCTCTAATAGGTTTTGATCCTAAGAGTGTAGAAAATACTCTTAACGCAATAAGGGCTGGGGAGGAAATTACTAAGTTAGCTATAAAGTTAGGTGGGGTTCCTAGTGGAGAACATGGGATAGGTGTTGAGAAGATTAAGTTTATGAGGTATTATTATTCAGAAGACGATCTGAAAGTTAT
>NZ_QIMI01000248.1:0-1374 GCF_007050195.1 Sulfolobus sp. B1
TGTTCAGGCTGGGGATTTAGCTCACGTATTCATATTCGCCTTTGATCCAAACGCGTTGAAGAGTACTGTTGACTTGTTTAAGTCATTAACTTGGCATGTAACTGAAATATTGAAGGAGGGAGATCAAAGGATAGCCTACTGGGGAGCCTTTAATGGTACCGCACACGATATGGCTATTAGTCTAGATCCTTCTGGTGTTCCGGGAAGATTAAATCACCTAACTTTCAACGTAGATTACGCTGATGATATATTGAGAGCTGCAGACTTCTATAGTGATTATGGTGTAGAAATAGTTGGTGGACCATTAAGACATGGTATAACTGATAGCCATTCATTATACGTAAAAGAGCCAGGAGGTAACGTAATAGAACTCCTACATGGAGGGTATATAAACGTTGTGCCAGACTGGGAGCCAGTGGTGTGGGACACTAAAGAGGATGAGTACAGATGGTTATATTACTGGGGTCACGTTAAGGAGGCTTTCTGGGATGGTAGTCCAGTACCTAAAGACAGGGTAGACCCAGAGTTAAGGGAATTAATCAGACAAAAACTTGGGAAGTGAAATTTAGGGGAAATGAAATGGAGAAAGAAGAGTATTTTTTTACCGCTCCACTTTCAACTTCTGGGAAGTCTTCCTTAGTACCACCACCACCTTGGATTTATGGAATTGAAAACATATCGGCTCACGTATATTTTAACGTTAATTCAATTCTGGATTTCATACCAAAACCATTAGACGTTGAAGATGGGGAGGGGTGGATTTACATCGCTAGCATAATATCTACTAGTGAGAGAAACTTAGATATGCTTTACGAAGAACCGGAGTTAACCCAATACATGGAGTGGGCTATAGCGGTAAAGGTCAAGTTCAATGACAATTACTACACGTTTTTCCCATTCATGTGGGTTGATAAGGATTGGGCTTTAGTTAGAGGCTGGTTAGATGGATATCCAAAGAAAATAGCTAAGATAGCTATGACCAAGCTTCATCCCTTATTGCCTAAATATAATAAGCCAGGGAAAGGGTTGAAATTAGGAGGCTACACGATCAGGGGAGGAAACTTAATGTTTAGATTACAAGTGGAATTAGAAGAGAAGTCCGACTCAGTTCCTACCAAGGATTTCGGTCCATTCCTTAACATCAGATACTTCCCTTCTAGGGGTGATGGCGAGCTAGACTTATTAGAAATCGTAAGTAGAGTTAGAGATGAAAACGTTTTAGGTGAGGTCTGGAAGGGAAAGGCTAACATTGAATTAGGAGGCTATGTTAACGATGAAGTAGATGTCTTAAAGTTAGAGGAAGTTAAAGGAGGATACTATTTCACTGCATATTTCAAAGTCACTTCTACTAAATTAATAGAGAGATTAGAAAAA
>NZ_QIMI01000249.1:0-1344 GCF_007050195.1 Sulfolobus sp. B1
CTGATAGACTTGAGGATAGTGAAGATTTGTTAAAAGTTTCGGCTGATGATATTACTTACATAGCATATGAGAGGATATAAATGATAAAAGGCGTGTTAGTGGGTTCAAGGATAATAATACCCGATATCCAAGAAGCTAAGTATATTTACTCTAAAGGCTTTTATGGAAAGCCAATTGGGATATCTAAACCAAAGAGCCCAAACGAAATTAATAGACCGTTGGAACTATCTTTAATAGAAGGGGTTTATTTGGTCAAGAAGAGTTTGATGCAAGTTTTTGACAACAATAATGAAGTTCTTGGCTATACAAGATTATATGAATTAGGATCAAAAACTATAGATAAATTCGAAATAATTTATAGAGTTTATGAAGATTTAAGAGAAAGGGGATTTATAGTTAGATCGGGAATGAAATACGGAGCTGACTTTACAGTGTATACGTTAGGACCAGGAATTGAACATGCTCCTTTCGTAGTTATATCAGTTGATGCTAACCAAGACTTAAGTCCTCATGAACTGCTAAGCTTTGGAAGAGTATCTCATAGTACTAGGAAGAGATTAGTATTAGGTCTGGTTGATAGAAAGAGTAATAGTATAAGATACATAATGTTTAAATGGGTCAAAATATAATTTAAATTAGTAATCAGAGTTTGGGGGTTTAAGTAGATTGAGAAATGGTAATAGAGGCTTTGAAAGACAACCTCCTTCATTTACAGATGAACCAAAACCACTACCATTAGGCGATAAGTGTAACTATTTGTGCCCATATTTTAGATGCAACAAAAGAGCATTGTTAATACAAGTAAAATATTCAAAGGGAAATCCGTATAAAGTTGGATACTGTAGATGGGTAGGAGATGTATGCATAACTGGTGAATGCCAATATGCGTATTGTGAGAAGAGGGCACTGTTACCTGGGAACAAGTGTGCGTTTGCGATCAATAAGAAATCAGGGCAGAAGGAGGAAGAAATTGAAAAAGAACTTGAAAAAGATGATTATGATGAAAAGATGAAAGAAATATTAACTAAGAAATTTGGCAAGAATGTAGATTTATTTTAATTAACCATTCCATCTCTTGTATATATCATGTTTTATGCCTAAAGCGTCAAGAGCTTTACCTACTACAAAGTTTACAAAGTCATCAATAGTTTTTGGAAGAATGTAAAAGCCAGGTGAAGCTGGCATTATTATTACCCCAAGTTTTGCCAGTCTTAATGCATTCTCTAGCTCTATAACCCCTAGTGGTGTTTCTCTGAGAACTAAAACTAACCTCTTATTAGTTCTGATAAAGTTTAACGCGGTCCTCACTAACAAATTAGAACCGATACCGTGGGATATCTGAGC
>NZ_QIMI01000250.1:0-1301 GCF_007050195.1 Sulfolobus sp. B1
TGGATACACCTAAACCAGCACCATGCAGCTGTAGGTGTCATTTGTACACATCTGTGACTTTCTATCCCGTAAAACTTTCCCTTATAGCAGGACCTATTCGTTACTAGTGATTCATGAGTCCAATGGCATTTTTTATATGCACTATGCGTCCCGACTATGTGGTATTTCTCTTTCTTCAACTCCTTGTAAATTTCGCTTAGGGTGTCAATTCTAATATTGCTTTGCATTGCTAATATCAGTTTACTTAACCATGTTAAGATTAAAAATTTAAGCACTTATAGTCGCGGTTAAGTCATATAGTTTTGTTACGTTCTTCTCTATATAAGACGCTATCTCAATTATCTCTAAATCAGATAAATATTTTCCCATAATTTGCAACCCTATAGGTAGGTTATTGTAGAATCCAGCTGGCATCGATAATGCCGGTATGGCCGATAAATTAGCTATCACTGTATTAATATCCATAGCATACATTTTCACTGGGTCATTTATTACCTCACCTATCTTTGGAGGGAGGATGGGCATTGTAGGCGATATTAAAATGTCATATTTTTCAAAAAGACTATCAATACTCTTTTTGATTAAATTTCTTACTTTTAAAGCTTTAATATAAAATTCCTCATAATAACCCGCACTAAGTATGAAACTACCTAACAATATTCTTCTCTTGACCTCGAGGCCAAATCCCTCACCTCTATTTTTAGCATAGACTTCTTTCCATGTACCTTCCATATACTTACTAAATCCATACCTTACACCATCATATCTAGCTAAATTAGAACTAGCCTCTGACATTGCTATAATGTAGTACGCTGGCAAGGCGTATTCAGCATAACCAAGCTTAGTATCCTCTACTATAGCGCCTTCATCACTCATTTTGTTTAAAATATCTTTTATGGCTGAGACAATAACCTTATCAGAAGCTTCTACAATATCACTTAGCACACCTATTTTCAGTTTTTTGATGTTCTTTTCATCAAAAGTATTTAAAGGATTAAACTCTATGGTAGTAGAATCTTTATCATCTGGCCCGGCTATTATAGAATAGAGTATTCCTAAATCTTCAGCGTTTTTAGCCATAGGCCCTATCTGTTCCAGGCTGTTCGCATAAGCCACTAAACCGTACCTACTGACTGTTCCATATGAAGGCTTTAAGCCAAAACTAGCTGTATAAGCTGCAGGTGCTCTTATAGATCCTCCCGTATCGCTTCCTAATGCTAAATCGACGTAGCCAGCAGCCAGTGCCGCCCCACTTCCTCCAGATGATCCGCCGGGGGTTCTATCTAAATCCCATGGATTCC
>NZ_QIMI01000251.1:0-1254 GCF_007050195.1 Sulfolobus sp. B1
GCAGATTCCATAATAAGTAAATTAAAAGGGGTAGTCGATGCTGTACTCATAAAAGTAATAAGAGCGTAATCTAATGAAATTGCTGGAATTGACCTCATAAATGGCATAAATATTAGTGGTATTGAAGTTCCGCCAAAACTGATAAGTATCTGCTTTTTCCTATCGAATTTATCTGCCATAAATCCCCAAATCATTGAGGCAGGAATTAAGATAGCATTACTTAGCGAAATAGCATAGGCTACGTTTATTGCATTCCCTCCCAAGGAGAGAATCTGCAAAGTTATTAGAGTTGATAAAGGTCCAGTCGCAGTGTTAAAGGGTATTACCAAAAACATCCATCGTGTGTCCTTGTACTTTATCATTTTCATCTTTGGCAATATGGTTAGATTAAAAAAATTTACTGAAAAGTTTAGTTAGATACTACCTTATACAAGTTTAAACTATTATAATCATATACATATAAGCTTCTAAAATAACCACAGATTTTTTCAAAACGTTTATTTTATACTTAAAATACTTCATAATAAATCTACAACCTTTATAAAAATGACAGATTTATATTCTAGAGATACTCATTACCCTAATTATGTTCGAAAATCTAAGTACAGAGCTCAAGAGTGCCTTAAAAGAGGCTCAATATAAGGAACCTACTAAAGTGCAACTAGAAGTCATACCTAGGATGTTAAATGGTAAAAGCGTTATAGTTCAAGCAAAGACTGGTTCTGGTAAAACTGCTTCGTATTTAATACCAATTCTTGAATTAAATTCTACTGCACTAATACTTTCACCCACTAGAGAATTAGCTTCTCAAATACTCGATGAACTCAGAAAGTTAGGTAAGTATAAACAAGTTAATGCAAGTCTAGTTATAGGGGGAATAAGTTATGATGGACAAAGGCAAGCTAATATCGTCATTGGAACTCCAGGTAGACTACTAGACTTATGGAGTAAAGGAAGCATCGATTTTTCAGCCTTTCAGATCGTTGTAGTTGATGAGGCTGACAGAATGTTGGATATGGGGTTCATAGATGATATAAGAATGATATTAAATCATACTAATCCAAAAATCATAGGATTCTTTTCCGCAACAATACCAGATAAAATAATGGAATTAGCAAAGGAGTTTTCACCACAAATCGAAGAAATAATTCTTGACGATTATAAGCCAGTAGAAGAGGTTAACCACAAGTTCATTAAGGTAACAAATGATTGGAGTGATAAGCTATTTAAGTTAATTGAGGAAGTCAAAGGGGA
>NZ_QIMI01000026.1:0-17344 GCF_007050195.1 Sulfolobus sp. B1
CCACAATAAAGAAAATTCAATTTATATCAAAACAACCAAATTGTTGTCCACACACAAGGAAGGTATAATAACGGGATATTATACCGGAATAGATGCCAGAAAGCTAGGCTATGATTACCTCGTTATAACTCTTATTAAATCTAGATATGGGAAGGAACATTATGATAATTTAGCAAGAGACCTATCAAGATTGCCGGGAGTCTGGGGAGTATACTTCGTTCTCGGTAACATCGATTTTATAGTCATGGCAAGGTTTAAGGATAGAGATGATTTCATGCAGAATTATTTAAATAAAATAACTACTATTAAGAATATTCAGAGCTCAAACACGCATATAATTCTAAGCATCGCGAAAGAAAATTTCTATGAAGTTTTTTAAGTTAGTTTTTATTTGGTACTTTTTATCACATCTTCAAATTTTTCTAATCCCCTATCTATCAGTAGCTTAGGTATAGTTAGTGGCGCCATATATCTTAGTACATTATCGAACATACCAGCCTTATACATTATTACTCCATTTCTCAGTAACATGTCTATATAAGGTTTGACGCTTATTGGACTTTTGTTCTCATTTGAGAATTCTATACCTATCATGAATCCTAATCCTCTCACTTCGTATTTACCTAGCTTATAACTGTCTTCCATAATTTGATTAAATTGTTTCTTAGTATAATCACCTAATGTTACTACTCTCTCCAAAATATTAGAGGTCATTAGATAATTAAGGGTGGCATTTCCTACAGCCATTCCTATGGGGTTCCCTCTATAAGTGCCTAAATGAAAAGCTTGAGGTAAATTATCGAGATCTTTATTATAAGCCACTAATGAAATTGGTATACCTTCTCCAATACCTTTAGAGATAGTTATAATATCAAGCTTTATCCCTTCCCATTCATATGCCCAAATCTTACCTGTTCTTCCTACTCCCGTCTGAATTTCGTCTACTATTAACAAAACGTTGTGCTCGCTAGCGATTTCTCTTAACCCTTTTAAAAATCCTTTCGGAGGTACAATATATCCGCCTTCTCCTGCTATTGGCTCAACTATTATCCCAGCTACCTCATTATTTTTAATTTCATACTCAACTAATGAAAGAATATCATTTAAACAATCTTTAAACGGACATCTGAATTCATATGGATAGGGTAATCTCAGTACATTAGTATCGTGAAATGGTTGGAATCTTCTATGATTAAGCATATTACTTAGTCCTACAGTAGCTGCTGAAACTCCATGATATGCTTCATTAAATGCTATGATATGCCTTTTACCAGTATTCCATCTGGCTATTTTGATTGCTGCTTCTACTGCATCCGCACCGGTAGTGGTAAATAAGAACTTTGAATCAAAATTTAGCGTCTTTCTTAACGTTTTCATGAATTCTACCCTTATTTCTGAAGGAACTTCCATGTAATGCCATACTTTATCTAATTGCGACTCTACTGCTTTCCTAATTATAGGATTATTATGACCTAAATTAACCACTGCTATTCCCGCGAACCAGTCAATGTAAATATTTCCATCTACATCAATAATCGTAGATCCCTTAGCTTCTTTGATGGCTATTTTAAAATATTTGGGATAATTTAGAGCTGAGGTTTCTAACTCCTCTTGCTGCTTTAAAATTTCTGTTGACTTAGGACCAGGTGGAGTAACTAGTATTCTAGGAGCATCTAGAATACTACTATCTAATATCTCCTCTGTCATAAAATATTGTCTAAAGTATACGGAATAAAAACATTATATTTGATACATTTGTTCATTGTTTAAGTTATTATTACCTCCTATCTTTCGTAAATCATTATTAAATTGCACAAGCGCCATTATCACGCAACAAAAATTTTTATAGTGTTCAAAAGTAACGGATACCATATGACTGAGGAAAACAAGAAGATTGAAGAATATACTCTAAAGAAAGGAGCAGTAGGATTATGGCATGGAGTGTTTCAATCGTTCTCTTTTGTTGCTCCAGCTGGAGATGTAGCCATATTATTAGTAGGAACAGTAGCATTTGCAGAGCAATACACTGCTATATCCGTACTTCTTGCATGGTTGATTTATGGTCTTTTCATGATTACACCTTACGAGTTTTCTAAAATAAAGGCTAACGCTGGAAGTTATTACGCGTATTCTGCAGAAGGGAGTAAATGGTTAGCACCTATCGCCCTATTCTCTTGGATTGGGGAAAATTTGACTGGACCAGCGTTTAGCCTTTTAGGACTGTCTGGATTCATATTCCTATTATCTTCATTATTAAGTTCTATTCCTTTCTTATGGATAGTGTTCTTAATTGCGTTAGCCGTATATATGGGATTATTGCCTTATTTAGGTATAAGACCGTCGTTAAATTACGTCATGTATACGGGGTTTGCAGAAGCAATATTCCTAGTTATCGCATCTATTATAATTGTTATAAGATTAGGTTCAGCGAATACAATAATTCCCTTTACTATTTCGTTACCTTACATTCCCGCAATATTTTTTGGCGCTATTTTCTCGATACTAGATTTCACTGGCTTAGGCACTGTTACAACTATTTCAGAAGAGATGAAGGAATCTAAAAAGACAGTCAAAAAAGCTATAATATACGCATATATACTAGCTGGCATATCATTGATCTTACCAGCTTACGCGTTAACAGTTGGTTGGGGACTTAGTAATATCTCTACTTATGCAACATCACCAGACCCTGGACTGATAGTTTTCCAAAAATTCTTAGGAATAGTAGGATTTGCACTTCTGGCAGCTTTTACAATTAATAGTTATTTATCATACAGTGTGGCTAAAACAAATGCAGTTAGCAGAATATGGTTTTCGGGAGCTAGAGATGGTATAATATTTCCTAAATGGTTAGCATATGTGCATCCAAAATATAAAACTCCATCCCATGCCATACTCGTGTGGTTGAGTCTCGCGGTTGTTATTAGCTTGATATTTGGAATATTATTTGGACCAGTAAACGGAGGATTAGTTTTACTAGATATGGCAGGCGTCTGTATACTTGCTGTTCATGCAGTAACCAACTCAGCACTATCATTATACATAAAGCATACACGTCAAAATTACTCGCCGTTGGATGTAATTAAGTTCTTCCTTGCACCTTCTATAGCAAGTGTATTTTCAGTACTTATTATATATTTTAGCTTACAGTCAGCATTAGCCCAAGCTATAGCTCAACCTACATCTCTGAACTTCGCCTTTTTTGGAGCTACATTAATGGGTGTAATATGGGTACTAATAGGAATTGGTATATCATACTACTATCTGAAGAGAAAGCCAGACATATTGGCGAAGGCTGGAAGCTTTGATGCTGAGAGGGATATAGAATGATCGAATTAAAAAAGATCTCCTCTAATTTGGTAGCGGGCATAGGTTCTTTAAATAAGATAGATCAGTACTTAGAGACTCTTAAATATCCTAAATCCGTTCTAATTCTCACTGGAGAAAATACATACAAGATAGCTGGAAAGGTGGTATATGATAAATTGAATGCTAGTGGATATAAAGTAAATATAAAAATAATAGATATAAAGGGGAATCTAGAAGAAGTTAAACAACTGACCTCTCACGTTAAAGAGAACTTTCCACACGAATTATTAGTAGCTGTTGGTGGAGGGAGTATAGCTGATATAGCTAAATATATATCAAACGAAACCAATTCATTATTAGCGATTATACCTACAACTTTATCTAGTGATGCCTTTTCTACAGGCTACAGTGTTTTCTGGAACGGAAGCCAAAAACAGGCAATAAAGACGAAGGCTCCTAATCTAATAATTGGGGATTATAATGTACTTAAAAATCAACCAAAAAGGTTTATTGCAGCAGGTGTAGGAGACATGATTTCCAAATTGACTGCAATACCAGACTGGAGATTAGCGTTTTGGCTAGCTGAAGAACCATATAACGATTTTGCAGCTAAAATAGCTATTTCAGAAACTAAACTTCTCATAAATAGAATAGACGATATAAGTAATGCAAATTACATAGGGATAAGTACATTGTTTCAAGCAGAAGTCTTAGATGGATATCTTATGGAGATCTCTGGTACAACTAGAGTAGCTGCAGGAGCTGAGCATCTGATCAGTTTCGCATTAGAAAACATTTCTGAAAAAGGTCTACATGGAGAGTATTGTGGAATAGGAACAATAATTGTAAGTTATTTACAACGTGGATATAATTATTCTAAAAGGGTGAGAAAACTTTTGGAAAAAGTTAATGCCCCAGTAACAGCGGATCAGTTAGGTTTAAATAAATCACAATTAGTTAAGGCAATTACTATCGCTAATAAGATGAGGAATTGGTACACGATACTGAGTTATGGTATAAGTGAGGCGTCTGCAGAAAGGCTATTAAGATATACTCATATAATTTAACTAAAAATAATGGAAAAGCCTATCAAAACTTAATATTAGATCACACATTTTTGGAAAAATGATAGTGATTTTTTTTAACAAAAAATATTCAAAATAGTTTTGATGTATAAAAAGATATTAAATAAAATTACTTATTAATCCTTATCTTCTTAGTTTCATCCCAATCAATCTCATAATTACCGTTAACTTCCTTAATTTTTACCTTATAGATTTTTTCTGCGTCCTCAACGCTAATGTACTCATTTAGAACATCGTTTAAAACCAGATAAGGATCTCTCTCCGCTGGATTGCCCCAACCTCCACCCCCACCACTTCTTAAACTTACTTTATCGCCTTTACGAAGTAGTAATGAGGCTACTTTTCTCACTCTCCTAGACTCTTCTCCTCTCTTAAATATCATACAATAATTTGGCGTTCCGTTCATTCCACCTTCAACTCCCCATGTAGTGTACTTTGACCTTCCTATTGAAACTGTGAAGTAGGCCTCTTCGCACATCACTACATAATCCTTGACTATTCCGAATCCTCCCCTGTATTTTCCATGCCCAGTTCCATCACTAACGTTCAATTCTAATCTATCAACTAAGATTGGCATCCTCTTTTCGTACACTTCGGCTGAAGCTATATATGTTTCCCCGTCCCCACTAGCTACTAGCCCGCTCTCCCCATCGGAATTATTACTTGCTCCCCATCCACCTGGTTGTGGTTCCACAATTGCGAAAGGTTCTCCATCTTCCTTCATACCCCCTAGTATGGTTGCGAGAATTGATAAAAAGTGTCCGGCTGGGAGTCTTCCATTAACGTGAGGAGCTAACGCTTTCCATACTAAATCTGTAGCGTATGACATCGACTCCCAATAGGTTGACGTCGGAGCTGGTCTCTTAGGATTAAATATACTACCCTCCGGGGCTATTACTTCTAAAGGTTTGAAATACCCAGCATTAGGTGGAGCATGAGGATCCGTAACTGCCATATATATTTCCCTTACTGCAGAGACTGTTGCAGGTAATGGAGAATTTATTGGTCCTCTAACTTGTTTAGAACTTCCAGTGAAGTCAGCTATAAATTTATCCTCAGTTATTGTAACTTTTACTTTTACATAAACTGGATTATCAGACATTCCATCATCATCTATGTAATCCTCTGCCTCATATACGCCCTTAGGTAGCTCCTTAAGTCTTAACTTACTTAATCTCTCCCCATCTTCTATTAGCTTATCCATTGCCGTTAAAACGTTATCAATACCATACTTCGTAACTAACCTCTCAACTCTCTTATACGCTACTCTCATAGATGCTATCTGTGCTTCCATATCCCCTAATGTAGCATCTGGCATTCTGGAATTGGCCTTTATAATATCAATTACATCTCTGTTGGGTTTTCCCTCCACGAATAGTTTTATGGAAGGTAACTGAAGTCCTTCTTGATATATTTCAGTAGCATCTGATGTCCAACTCCCGAAATGCATTCCACCTATCTCACTCCAATGTCCCTTATTAACGACGAAGCCTAAAAGAATATCCTTATAAAACATCGGCATTATTAGAGCTACGTCGTTTAGGTGGGTTCCTCCATCATAAGGTATGTTAGTAGCTATAATATCACCAGGTTTTATTTCATCCCTCCACTTAGCCATTACGTCTCGTATAGTAAAATCTAATACTCCAGAAAATCCTGGGACACCCGGAGCTTGGACTACAAGACCTCTACCGTACTTATCAGTTATACCTACGGCGAAATCTAACACTTCGTATATCACAGGGTTTCTAGCAGTCCTACTGAAGGCGTAAAACATTTCCTCAGAAGCTACTATTAATCCGTTCTTAATTATTTCTAAAGTAAACTGATCCATTCATATCACCTCGTAATTATTACATTACCATATTCGTCTATTTCTCCTCTTTGCCCCTTAAGTATTATTATCGTTGACGTTGGATCCTCTAATACAGCAGGACCGGGAACTTTATACCTTGTAGGCAACGTAGATTTATCGTAGACTTTGAACTCCTCATATCTGCCATTTATGAATACGTTTCTGGTAGTTTCCTTAACACTATTACCATTTAGCTTACGCTTTAATAACGGAACCTTTCTTGCTTTAATTATTCCATATACACGGAAATTAACAATCTCTATAGGACTATCTGACTTAAAGGAATAAGTTGCTTCATGTTGCAAGTGGAATTTATTTACTATTTCCTTAATTTCCTTATCTCCTAACTCCCCATTCATAACATTAACCTTAACTGTATGTGACTGTCCATAGTATCTCATCTCTGCCTCTCTAAACATCACAACGTCATTTATATTAAATCCCTCTGAGGCAAAGACTTGTAAAATCTTTTTCTCTAATTCATCAAATATACTATTAATTTTATCAATGGCATCTTCTTTATCTATCCTCACCAATTCAGTTTTAACTAAGTCATGCCTAATATCGGCTACTAACATTCCCCATGCAGAAAACACACCAGGCGGTACAAAAGGAACTATAACTTTCTTTATGTCTAATTCTTCAGCTATGAAAGGAGCGAACATTGGTCCAGAACCTCCATATGCTATTAAAGCAAAGTCTCTAGGGTCGTATCCTCTTTGAACAGAAACTAATCTTATTACGTTTACCGCGTTGTTATTCGCCAACTTTAATATGCCTTCAGCCGCTTCATCTACTGAAATTTTATAATGATCAGCTATCTTGCTTATTACCTTCTCTGCCAATTCTTTCATTACTTTCAATTTTCCTCCTAATAGCTCACTAGGATTAAGTAACCCAGTAACAATATATGCGTCAGTGACAGTTGGCTCAGTTCCTCCTCTACCGTAAGCAGCTGGTCCAGGGTATGAACCAGCAGCCTTAGGTCCTACTTTGAGATTATCTATCTCGTCGATCCATGCGATACTTGTACCTCCATTTCCTACCTCTACAATATCTATTGTAGGAACTTTCACGGGATAACCTGGTGAATATGCATTTCTTTCAATATAATAATCAGTTATAATATTGGGCATTAAGTTCTCCACGAGACTAGCCTTAGTAGTAGTACTTC
Source organism: Sulfolobus sp. B1 (assembly GCF_007050195.1). NCBI lineage: Archaea > Thermoproteati > Thermoproteota > Thermoprotei > Sulfolobales > Sulfolobaceae > Sulfolobus > Sulfolobus sp. B1. Next base: position 7,424 of record NZ_QIMI01000026.1, read on the forward strand.
CCCCATCTAATCCTATAATGTTTCTCTCATGAGCCAATTCCCCTATTGCAATAGCCCCTATTATACCTGCTACTGGACCGGACTCTAATGTGGTAATAGGAAAGTCCATAGCGAAATCGAAGGTCGCCATCCCACCATTAGAGAGCATAGAGTAGTATTTACCTTTAAACCCTCTTTTATCTATCTCTGTTTTAAGTTTTTTTAGATAATTGCTCATCTTAGGCTTAATGTAGGCGTTAAGCACTGCTGTATTAGTCCTCTCGTATTCTCCCCATTCCCTGGTAATCTCGTGAGAAAGAGTAATAAACGCATTATCCCCTATAATTTCTTTTAATACTTCCTTAGCTTTCAATTCATGAGTAGGATTAACATATGAGTTGATGAAGGATATCGCAATGGATTCCACACCTTTTTTTATAAGGTAATCAGCTACTATTTTCAATTCTTCAATGTTTAAAGGAGTTATTATCTCCCCAGACGATGTTATCCTTTCACTCACTTCTCTTCTTAAATATCTTGGAACGAATGGTTCTGGTTTCCTATACTTGAAATTATACATGTCTCTCCTATTCGCCCTTTGTATTTCAAGAATATCTCTAAATCCCTTGGTAGTAATAAGTCCTACTTTAGCACCTTTTCTTTCTATTATAGTGTTTATAGCTAAGGTCTGACCGTGAATTATCTCCATAGCATTTTTCAAATCAACTTTAGATTCTTCTACTGCTCTTATTACGCCTATGGAAGGATCTTGAGTAGTAGTTTCTACCTTTATCCACTCGAATTCGTCCTTGCTCTGATCATAGTATACTAAGTCTGTGAACGCGCCACCTATGTCTATTCCAATTCTTATCATTATTCAATTGGATATCTATACAAATTTAAGGATTTGTTTTCTAAAGTTTAATAATACATAGTCCTTTGAACTACTAAACCCATTCAAAGGACTATGGGTAAAAGATTTTTATTATAAAAAAATATAGTTGGCATGAAATGGCAAAGAAATGGGAGGATATCCTTTCTAAATATCTTGACGAAAAGGATATCAAGATTTTGAAAATATTAAATAAGAACGCTAACATATCAGATGCTAAGATTGCTAGAGAAATAGGATTATCAAAAACTACTGTTAGAATGAGGAGGCTAAGATTGGAAAATAAGCAAATCTTAAGAGTGGTAGGAGTTATAGTTCTTCAAAATTTAGGTGTGCCTTATGCTGACATACTCGTGAAACTAAAGAATGTGAAGGAACTAAGAGAAAACTACATTAAGTCTTTGATTTCCAATGAACTAATTTACGAAATAACTGAATATGTAGGGGAGTGGGATCTTCTGGTGAGAGTTTTTCATTCCGATCCAGTTCAGTTAAAGGGGGAGATTTTAACTATAATCAACCACGATGCTGTTATGGATTATAAGATAAATTTTGCTATAAGATCCCATAAGGCGTGGGGTGCTACGATTTTACAGTAAAAACAATTTTCGTATTATACTAATATAAAAATTTTTCGTATATCTAGTAGTCTAAAGTAATTGTATACCATAGCCCATTATTGCAAGGTAACATTGAAACATAACCTTATATATAGCTGAATATTTTGAAAAGTAAATTTATCGCTAAATAACGTGTAAAAATTTATTATTATTACTAAGTTAACATAGAGTATGGGAGGAAAGGAAAGTAGAGAGGTAAGTTCCAGGTTCGATGATTATTCCCTAGAAGAGGTACCTAAGCACTCTAGATATGGATTTTATAACATGTTCCTAGTGTTCGCTTCTGTTTACGGGGCTATCGCTGTAATATGGGCTGGAGGAGCGTTAGGATATGGTTTAACATTCAGTCAAGCAATGATGGCAGTATTAGGTGGTACTTTAGTTCTAACCATTTTAGGAGGGCTAGCTGCTGCCATAGGTTCCTATAGTGGACTTTCAACCTATGTATTATGGAGATTTCCTCTAGGTAGATGGGGAGGAAAGATTGCCGGATTTTTATTGATAACAGTAACTACTGGAATTGGGTGGTATGCTGTTGAAACGTGGTTATTCGGCATAGTTATGAGCGAAATATTTCCTCACAATCCGTTCTTTTCAGTTGGTTTCGCAGCAATTTGGGGAGGCATAATAATGATCATTATGACATATATAGGATATAGAATGTTATCGTTCTTAAGCTATTTCACTATTCCCTTCCATATATGGTTAATTGCGATAGGTATTGCTATAGTTATCGCACTAAAAGGTGGATTTTCCGCTGTCATGTCTGCTGTACCAACCTCACACATGAGTTTATTAGATGGAATATCAGCCACTGTAGGATTATATAGCGCGGGAACTATAATATCTCCAGACATAGCTAGGTTTGGTAAAACCGCAAAAGATGCTAGTATGGCGTGGGTAGCTCATATTATTTTCCTATATCCGTTCTTGATATTAGGTGGAGTAGCAATGGTTCTGGTAACTGGTACATATTTAGTTACTAACGCTATGTTGGAGTTAGGTATGGGAGCTGGAGTCTTGCTAATTATAATATTTGGTCAATTCATAATAAATACGGATAACTTGTATAGTGGATCATTATCTCTTGTTAACTTATATCCAATGAGAAGAGAGTTAGCATCAGTAATTAATGGCGTAATAGGAACTGCTGTAGCAGCATACGTAGGATTCACTGCAGGTTCGTCTATAACTCCTTTCGAGAATTTCATAACTATATTAGGAAACATTCTTCCACCTATGGGAGGTATAGCTATTGCTGACTTCTTCATCGTAAGAAGGTACTTAAAAGGAGTTAAAGACCCACATGAGAGGTATAAGTTTAAGCCTGGGAACGCTTACTATAATCTTAATATTGCTGGTATAGTAGCATTAGGATTAGGTGCACTAGTAGGATTTTTAGTTCCCTATGGTATAGCTGCAATAAACGCGTTAATAACTGGTTTCCTAGCATATATTTTAATATACTACGTTTTTAAGTCACTAGGAAAAAGTCCAGAGATCTTACCATACACTTATCAAGGTGGTAGATTATCATGAACTTAAACAATTTATTCACATACTACTTAATAGTAAACTTCTTAATGAGCATAGCATACATTAGCCTATATATAGCAGATATAGCTTATTTTGTCAAAATTTACAATTTGACATATGGCGTTCTTGTCTTGTTTTTATGCATTTGGGGTGTTATAAGATATCTCAGAAACAATAACATGGAGGATAAGACAAGAGCTGGAGTTCAGTTCTCATGGCTAATTGTTTCCTTCGCACTTGGTTATATCTCAATAATTTATGCCCCAGTCCTATATACTACACCTTCTATAGTGGCTATAGAAAGCTTAATGTCAATAATTCAAGCAGTATGGGGAGCATCATTATTATATCTCGCTTATAGAAGAGGATATTCGATAATAAAGGTGTGACTTGATGGAAACATACTATGTAAGAGCTTCGGACGTAAATAATTTAGTGACTGGCGCTGCTTTCTTAGGTACTGGCGGGGGAGGAGATCCTTATATAGGGGGTTTAATGCTTAAGAAAGCCATAGAGAGAAGGGGACCAGTAGAAGTGATAAGAAGTATCAAAGGTAGTAACGCCCATATAGTAGGAAGTGCAATGATGGGTGCTCCAATAGTTATGATCGAGAAGGTACCAAGTGGAGATGAGGCTCATAAAGCACTTAAAATGTACTCAGAACTTACCGGTAGAAAAGTTGAATACATTACTCCTCTGGAAATAGGTGGAGTGAATTCAACTATCCCTCTTATAGTTGCTTCAACTTTAGGTTTACCAGTGTTGGATGGAGATGGAATGGGAAGAGCGTTTCCAGAACTCCAGATGACTACGTTTTATTTTTACGGAGTAGATCCATCACCGGTAGTAGTTCTGGATGAAAGGGGAAACGTTTCAGTAGTTGAAGGAATAGACGGTGTATGGGCTGAAAAGATAGCCAGAGTGATAACTCTGAGATATGGTGGGGCAGCATACATATCCCTTTATGGAACCACATTAGACATGTATAATAAAACAGCAGTCTTAAATACCTTATCATTAGCGCTAAATATAGGGGAATTGTTAAATCAGTCTAAGTTTAATGAAGTATTAGATTACTTAAAGGCTAGAATATTATTTAAGGGAAAAGTCGTTGACGTTATTAGAAGAATAGAGAAAGGATTTTCGAGAGGTTTTGTCATAATAGAAGGAATGGAGGAGTACTCTAATAGATCCTTAAAAATAGATTTTCAAAATGAGTTCTTAGTTGCAACTCTTAAAAACAATGTGTTAGTTACAGTTCCAGATCTAATAACAGTCTTAGATGTGTTCACCTTTAAGCCAATAACAACTGATAGGATCAAATACGGTCAAAAGGTCTTAGTTGTGGGAATCCCGGCTCACGAAAGGCTAAGAACAAAAGAGGCATTAAAATATATAGGACCGAGAGCTTTTGGATATAGTATAGATTATAATCCAATAGAGAAGAGGGAGGAATTAACATGGCTATAAAAATTGGTGTAGATATAGGTAGTACGCACACTGATGCAGTAGCACTAGAAGGAAGAAATTTAATATATGCGACAAAAGTAGAAACCACACCAGATCTCACAGAGGGATTGCTTAACGCCATAACTGAGGTTATAAATAACCTTGGAGAGAAGAAAAATGAGATTAAAGCTTTAATGATAGGAACTACTCACGGATTAAATGCAATACATCAAGCTAAAAGACTAAATAGAGTAGCTGTTATAAGGATAGGTTTACCTGCTGGAGAGGGCGTACCACCTCTTACGGAATGGCCAGAAAGGCTTAGATCCTTCGTTACTAGCGTATATTCAGTAAGGGGAGGGCATGAATATACTGGAGAAGAGATAGTGCCTCTCGACGAAAGCAAAATATATCAAATAGCTAGTGAAATAAATGGGAAAGTTGATAGCGTAGCAATAACGTCAATATTTTCCATCGTTAATCCAGAGCATGAGAATAGAGTTAAGGATATTTTAATAAAGGAAGGAATAAGCGTACCAATAACGTTATCACATCAAATAGGAGGCATAGGCCTTATAGAAAGAGAAAACGCTACAATACTTAACTCATTGATCCTAAACATTTTCGATAATTTAATACAAATTTTACAATCCCTTCTGCACAAACTCGGTTTAGAAAATGTAGAGCTTTATTTTGCTCAAAACGATGGTACTATCGCTTCTGCTCAATTCATTAGAAAATTTCCAATATTTACAGTAGCGGGACCAGTTTCAAATAGCATAAGAGGAGCTCATTTGCTAACGGGAATAACAGACGCTATTGTTATGGATGTTGGAGGAACAACAACTAATGTTGGAGTTCTCTATAAGGGATATCCAAGGGAATCAGCTAGTCCAGTTGAGATAGCTGGTATAAGGACGAATTTTAGGATGCCAGACATATTCACTTTAGCACTAGGTGGAGGAACAGTCATAAAAGGAGAAGAAATAGGGCCAGAAAGCGTGGGTTTCATGCTTACTAAAAGAGGATTATCTTGGGGAGGGGATACGTTAACCGCTACTGACGTTTCGATGGTAGTTAAGGGAATCAAAATTGAAGGATCTAATCCAGAACTTATAAGGGATAGATACCAAATAGAGTACCTTAAGAAAATCTATAGTAAGATGTTAGAATCTTGGGAGAACGCCATTGACATGATGAAAACTTCTAAGGAGGACGTAATAGTAATAGGAGTAGGAGGAGGGAGCATTATGTTACCTGAAACTTTGAAAGGTTCTTCCAAACTGGTAATTCCTAAAAATGCTCAATACGCTAATGCTATTGGGTGTACCCTTACTAAAGTCGGAGCTACGATAGAGAGAACCTTCTCGTATGATCAGACCAGTAGAGATACTGCAATTAAATCATTAATAGAAGAAGCTAAGAAGACCGCGATATCTGCTGGAGCTATCGATACAACAATAGAAGTTAGGGAAATTGAGGAGTTGCAAATGCCGTATTTACCGGGTAATGCAATAAAGGTAAGTGTGAAAGTCGTAGGAGAATTAAAGATTTGACAATTTTTTATATTCGTTTAATATACTTTTTGAAATTACCTCTTCACCACCTACCTCTCTCCATTTTGATGAAACTGGAATTCCGATAACTCTAACCCTAATACCATATTTAATCATATCTGATGTAATTATCTTATTTTTGTAATCCACTAGATTTATTATATTTGGTGCAATTGAAATAATGTTATTATTGACTTCAAACAATAAGTATTCATTCTTAACATATAACTTAGCCATATAGTCTTTATACTCCTCTAAACCTTCAATCGTTACTATAGCTGAGTTGAAACCTGGTAGATTAATTCTTCTCACATCGACAACTTTCCCGTGAAAGAGTATTCTACCTTTGACGAAATCTAACATGGAATCCAATCCTTCTGTATTCAATATTTTGCCAATATCTATGCTCAACGAAATACTTCCTAATATTGCACTCTTAATATAACTCTCTCCGTTCATAGGATAAATTGCAATATAACCTCTTCCTCCAAACCTAACAGTTATGCTTCTAGCGATTTTTTCAGCATAATAGTTATCAACTGAGTCCAAAATTACTTGATTACCCCTCTCATCAACTATACACATTGGCGTGGCATTGATACCGTAAAAGTGCGAAGTAGTCATGTAAAGTTCCGGAAAAGCTCTTCCCTCTAAATCTCCATCAACTAAAGGCTTATTGGCTAATAATGAAGCTATAAAAGGTACTACAGAGTTTATACCACCTATCTCTATTGATGTAATCTTGGACGCTTCCCTTTTGAGAAATTTAGATAAACACTCGTAAGCTTTAAAATATTCTGTCCCAGCTGGTATTTTTTCTATACCTACCCATGGAGATCCCATACCTCCTACTCCAATAATGAAATCGTTGTCAGCTATTCCCTGTTCATAATATAGCTCGTGTCTATTGAGTTCTTTCATTTTTGTCTTTAATATTTCATATCCCAGAAACGGATTACCTCCTCCTCCAGAACCTAAAACTGAACTACCAATTGCTAAATAATATATATCTCTTTCAGAAACCTTATACATCTTCTTAACCAAGTTAGAATTGCCAGAACTTATTTAAAAAGTCACCTAAAATATAAAGAGATAATTTGTTTTTAAGAATGGATAGGACTGTTAATATATCTAGAAATATTCTTACGATTTTAGATAGAAATTATAACGAAAATTATATAGAAAGAAATAAGTAGTTTTGCTATTCCTATTAAATAATTAGTTAAATATTTAGATCCTTATGAGGTATGGGTAAACCAGCATATTCATCTAAAAACTTTATAAAAGCTTAATCCGCAAACAAGTAAGCACTTTGCATATTTTAACGTTATAATACGTATATTTTATAAACATAATGGGGAATTTATGATAAGAATTTCACAACGGCTTTGTTTTATATAACGATTTAGTCGTTATTAAGCAATACTCTTTCCTTATTAACGTTAAAGATGGATTAAGGTTCATAAACTGAGTAAAAGAACTTATCAGCCTTAGGCGTTAACTTTTTCCTTAATTCTATGAACAAGTCATATGCTTTATATCCCTTCCAATCATCGGGCAATAGATCTTCTGGCAAGTCTGGGTCTATGTTCAAAAATTTCCTATATTCATGTACGAGATTTATTCTAGTTATGAAAGCTTCACTTTCACTTAATCCTTCAACTTCTATGGAAGACCACTTCTCTATGAACTTCTCATATTCCTTTTCTATCTCACTCAAATTCCAACACTTTTTCACAATTGACTTAGGATCTCCAAGGTATTCTGAGAGGAACACATCTATTTGTCCTTCTTTATTTGTAGAATTATTAATCTCTTCAACGAATTTTAACACAATATTTTCCATAGGATTTGGAGAAATCCACGTAGATTGAGTTAGCATACCAAAGCCTAACCATCTCAGCTCTTTCCTCAACTTATCCCTTAACTCCCTATTACCCTCTGGAATATTATACACAACTATCCTCCACTTTCCATCCCATTTCTTCCTTGCCTTCTCATATACCCTCTTAGTCCCCTCACTTAACCTAAGCATTCCCTTTTGTGATAATTTATAACTGATCTTTTTATTTTTCACATCTTTTATCGTTATCACTAGACCCCTTTTCTTCATCCTATGCATACCAGCTCTTACAGCACCTTCACTGAACCCAAATTCTTTAAATATTCTTATCAAACTCTTAAGACTTATACTATCTCCTACATCTTTAATATAATCTCCATAAATTGTGAAAAACAAGGATTGAATCTTCATACTATCACAATAAATGAAATAGACTTAAAAAACCTACTTCATTTAAACCTTATATTCACCTAATCTAAACTTATACCTCTGTATCTTACCCGTCGCAGTCTTAGGAATTTCTGAAACAAACCTTATCTCCTTAGGAACCTTATAGTGGTCCAACCTTTGCCTCAGATAATTTCTTATATCTTCAGCTAACTTCTCATCAGCTTTATACCCTTGTCTTAAAACTACAAAGGCTATAACTTTAGTTAATCCAACTTCATCTGGCACTCCAACTACAGCTGCTTCTGAAACAGCTGGATGTGTTAAAAGTTCTGCCTCAACTTCTATGGGAGATATCCATAATCCAGAGGATTTTATCATATCATCAGATCTGCCTACATAATAATAGTATCCATTCTCGTCTCTATAGAACTTATCTCCACTCCTAAACCAAACTCCTACCATGTTCTTCCTAGTACTCTCATAATCCCTCCAGTAAAACATCGCAACACTATCACCCTTAACGTATAGATCTCCCACTGTATTAGGAGGGACTTCTTTACCGTCTTCATCCACTATCTTCACCTCGTAGCCTGGGACAACTTTGCCAGTACATCCCGGTTTGGATTCTCCAGGAAAGTTAGAAATGTAAATGTGTAACGCCTCTGTTGATCCTATTCCATCCAGAATTTCTAACCCATACCTCTCCTTCCATTTAGTGTAAATAACTGGAGGTAGAGGTTCCCCAGCGGTAACGCAAAATCTTAAACTACTTAAATCGTAATTCTTCCAGTCCTCAACTTGTAATAAAGCGTTATAAAGTGTCGGTACACCAAAGAAGATAGTTGGTTTATACTTGTGTATAACCTCTAACACTTTCTTAGGCTCTACCCTATGGGGGTATAAAATAACAGATGCTCCATTATCAAAGGCGAAATATGAACCGTTACCAAGTCCATATGCGAAGAAGAGTTTTGAAGCACTGAATAATCTATCCTTCTCATTAACTTTAAGGACGTTTTTAACATAAGTGTTAAGGACTACTAATATATCTTTATGTAAGTGAACTGCTGCCTTAGGATGTCCAGTTGTGCCAGAAGTATATAACCAAAAAGCCATATCGTTAGGTGAAGTACTCTCAGCTTCTAAACTATTACTTTGATTAGAGGTTATTTCACGATATGATATTACTTTTAACGCATTAGGTCCTTCAGATAAATTTTTAACATCCTTTATAACGGGTAAGGTTATCACATACTTTAACCTTTTAGGTTTAATAACTTCTGATAATTTAACCCAAATGTCCTGCTCTACTACTAATACCTTAGCCTCAGTATCCTCTATATGGAAGTTATACTCATCTGGTCTAAGGTAGGTATTTATTGGGACTGGGATAGCTCCTATCTTCATTGAGCCATAGAACGTTGATATAAAATAAGGAGAATCGTAACCTATCATCAATACTCTATTTTCCTTTTCTATCCCTAATTCCCTTAGTGCGTTTCCAAACTTGTTTATCTCCTCAACTACCCTCTTATACGTCCACGTCTCACCCTCATAGTATATTGCTATTCTTTGATCATCTTTTTCCCATTTCGAAAATAGATAATCCGTTATATTTAAAACTTTGCCATACTTGCTTGACATTTATATTAAACT
>NZ_QIMI01000252.1:0-1248 GCF_007050195.1 Sulfolobus sp. B1
TATATCAAGGGGGAATATTATTTTAATTATGGTTTAATGTAATATAATAAGTTATAATAACTTTTTATGCTAATTATGAAATTGATATAAGTCTTCAAACTTACACTAATTGAGCGGATACTGGTAAGTAAACTGTGCTCTGTCCATTATTAACCTCTATTATAATTTCTACTGAGACAGGCTGGGAGGAGAATCTGAAATTAGTATTGATTTCATACGTATTAATACCTTGAGATAGGCTGATGCTTTTTTGAAGTTCATAAACAGTTCCATTATATACCACTTGTATAATTTTAGCATCCTGAAAGGTGTTTCTTAGAGTTACTTGTATAGTGCCATTAGTATAAGCATACGCTGTGCCCACTTGCCTAACTTCTCCGCTAGGGTAAAAGCTAAGAAAGTTAAAAGCTATTGATACTACCCCGATTACCATTACGACAGATACTACCAACAGTATAATCATAACCAGAGATTCACTTATTCCTTTTTCCATATAGAAGATTATCCCGGGATGTATATATAAATTAATATGTAAATAGAATATGCTTAGTATCTTCAAATTTAGCTATTAATACTTAATATTTAGGAAAAAACTTATATAGAAATTTAAACGATGGTGTTCATTATATGCTTTTGATAAGCGGAATTGATTGATAGAGGTATTACGAATGGTCCAAGAATAGCCTAACAGACTTTGTAAATATTTGTAATTATACAAATTGTGATACCAAGAGAACTAATAAAGAATTTTAGCCTCTGTACTTATAGAGGATTAAAGCTCCTTATAGGATATAGATAACGCTGTATAGTACTATTTTCTCTATATTAAACTGCGACTTCTTAACCATCTCTTCTGTCTTTCAGATCTGACTTCCTCCCCTTAGAGCGTATCATTGGTTTTTACCATCCTTTCGTGTTTACATCTCTCATGTGTCGAGAGGTGCAGAGAACCCCTCCCATCTACGTACTGAAATGTTTTTGACTGAAAAAACTTTTACCCCTTCCCTAAGGGTGAGGCTTTCATCACTTTGTAACCACGGATTAATGAGAGAGCATACTAAGCGAGAAGTTGGCAAATATGCATCAAGATTTTCGACAAAATATCTGCAAATTCTAGCGTAGACTTGATACTTAGAGGACGTCCTTAGTCTCTTCTCTCATATATCCTCCTTATCGTAAACGATCTACTTATTGTTTATTATGAGTAATGTTTATATAGAACTTTTTCTTTACTATTTTTTGATGAGT
>NZ_QIMI01000253.1:0-1237 GCF_007050195.1 Sulfolobus sp. B1
CTTTAGACTACATTATTGATACTAGCGAGGGTGATGCAAGATATGCGATTAACATGCTACAAGGTATAGCAGAAGGATATGGGAAGATAACGTTAGATTTAGTTAAATCTTTAGCGAGAAGGAAAGAGAGAGAACTTGACCCGTTTGAGACGTTAAGGGATATATTTTGGGCACGCTATGCTTGGCAAGCTAAGAGTGCTGCTACTAGTTCTCAAGTGGATTACGATATGTTGTTAAGATGGGTATCTGAAAATATTCCGATACAATACGAAAATATTGAGGATATATGGAGGGCTTATGATTCCTTATCTAAAGCTTCGATTTTCTTAAAGAGAGCTAAGGCTGGAGATTGGGATTTGTTATCTTATGCATATGATATGATGAGTTCTGGAGTTGCATTAGCCGAGATCGAAAAAAAGAAACCAAATTGGAAGCCTAAATGGAAAAAATATCAGTTCCCCTCTTATATACAACAACTGTTTAAGAGTAAAGAAATTAGAGATTTAAGAGATGAGATCATAAAAAAGATTAGCGTACATTCTTCTTATGATAAAACGATAAACGATACATTTCCATATTTCCTTTTATTTTACAAAAAGTATGAAAAACAACTTAAATTTAGTCCAAAAGAGAAGGAGTACATAGAGTCTTTAAATAAATCTTAATATGGTTTCTTTTCCTTATTTGTTACTTTAATTTCCTTTATTTCAGTAAATGGATATTTTCCTATATCGTCTTTTTCATATTTCTTTACCATATCCCATATAGTAAGTAGGGCTACTGAGGTTGCTACTAATGCCTCCATTTCTACGCCAGTCTTGTAATGTGCTAAAACTTTTGATTTAACTCTTACCCCCTCATTCTCTATATCGATTTCAACATCTATTTTCTCTAGTGGTATAGGGTGACATAGTGGTATTAACTCATGGGTTCTTTTTGCAGCTAATATCCCAGCGGTTTTTGATACTGTAATTACATCGCCTTTCTCTATTTGATTTTTCCTTATTTTTTCTATTGTCTCATGTCTTAGCTTTATAAATCCTTCAGCTTCAGCTTCCCTTAATACTACTTCTTTGCTTGAAATATCTATCATACTAACTTTTTGTTCACTCATCTTTATACAATTCTTCGAGCAAGTTTATTAAAACTAATATTTTAGGGTTAGAATAATTGATTTTTATAATCTTAGCTCTTTGATCGCTTCCTATAATTTCAATCACCTCTATTTTTTCTAAAT
>NZ_QIMI01000254.1:0-1231 GCF_007050195.1 Sulfolobus sp. B1
TTCTACGAGAAGTACAAGGATATTCTTAAAACTGATGTACAAGCTGTATTACAAAAGAACAACGAAGCATGGTCTTCATTCTTCTTGTCGCTAAAGAATAAAGACAGCCTGCCACCATTCGTTCGTCATATTTACCACCGGGGTATTGGAAAGATAACAAGAAAAGGAAGTTAATCCTAGTAGTTATGCAAGACCGTTATGAGGTTGACGAAGAGAAACACTTGCTAATCCTTAAGGACTGGAAGATGGAGATACCCCTTGCAGGAAGGCTAAGGTGGTACGGTACACAAGGCAGGCTAGAGGTACACATTGATGGCAACAAGTTCTATGCTTATATCCCTGTTGACGTAGGTAGGGTTACTGCAAAGAAGAGCAAAAGACCAATGAAGGAATCCCTCATAATTCACGGTGAGAGGGATAAGACACAGATAGCTACACCTAAAGGTAATAAGATAGCATCTATTGACTTGGGCATTAACATGTTAGCAACTGTTACAGTAGATTATGGTACTGTTCTCTTTTACCGTGGTTCAACAGTTAAGAGTGATTACTTCTATTTTCGGAAGAAGGTTGCAGAGTTAGATAGACTAAAGGCTGAGGCAGAGAAGATTAATTTTTAGACAAGCCTAAGCCAATCTATATCGATTAACTATGTCATAGAAAAGGTGTGTGGACAACAATTTCATCCACCCCCATAAAATTCAATTTTATTCCAACTTATGCTAATAGATTTCGAGTAAATTGTGTTGTAGATTAGGAAGAATATTTTTAGCCATCTCGTTATTGTGTTCCTTGTTGAGTTCCATGTGAAGTGTGAGTCCATGCTTGCTAGCCTATGTTTTAAGCTCCTAAAAACTAGTTCTACTAAGCTTCTGTGTGTGGACAACAATTTGGTGTTTTGAAATAAATTGAATTTTGTTTATTATGGAAAAGTATTTTGTATGAGGCAACTCATCTATTGAGGCGAGAAGATGAATGGGTTTGATTTCCTAATACTCACCTAACTCAACGAGAAACACAATAGCAAGATGGCTAAAAATATTCTTCAATACGATTTGCTCGAAATCTATCGACATAAGTTAGAATATGGGGGTGGATGAAATTGTTGTCCACATTACCATATAATTTTATTTTTTTGAAATTTTCTGTACCTCTTCTATCTTTCTTGATTTTTCAAGAACATAATTCAACTCATTCTCGATTGGTTTTAACTTCTTAATGGTAGTCTCAT
>NZ_QIMI01000255.1:0-1228 GCF_007050195.1 Sulfolobus sp. B1
AGGGAAATAACGATTCAAGATGTAGAAAAAATAATCAAGATAGGTTACGAGCATAGGGATACCCCTATAACTAAGCCCGTTTATTGGGTTGGGGTCAGAGGTGACCCCTGGTAATTTGAGGTGATCAAGTCATGGTTGAAAAAGAAATAGAAGAAAAGGTTTATAAGTCAATAGTTAAGACAATCAAAGATGCCCCATTAGAAGAGTTCTATACGTCCGGACATAGAACGTGTCAAGGATGTGAATCTGCATTAGTGATGAGATTTTTAGCTAAAGCTGCAGGTCCTAGAACTATAGTAATAGGAGCCACTGGATGTATGTATGTTGCCAACACCACTTATTATACTACGTCTTGGATTGTACCATGGGTTCACACACAGTTAGGAGGATCAGGAGCAGCAGCATTAGGAACTGCTGCAGCTTTAAGAGCATTAATGAGAAAAGGCAAGATTAAGCAAGAGCCAATAAATGTAATAGCGTTCTACGGAGACTTAGGCTGTGCAGATATGGGATTATCTGGAGTATCTAATGCGATGACATACAATTATAACCTAGTAATAGTTCTATACGATAACGAATCCTCAGCCAATACTGATATACAAGAGACTAGTATGACTCCTTATGGAGCACAAACTTCTTTCAGTAGACCTGGCAAGCAAAGAAGAATAATGAAGGTTAGATGGAAGAAGAGTGTTGTGCCGATGATAATTGCTGGGCACAGAAACGTTAAATACGCAGCAACTATGACACCAGCCTATCCATTAGACTCGATTAATAAGTTTAGAAAGGCTCTAGCTATAGGTGGACCTACATTCATACACTCTCTAGATCCATGCCCTAAAGGATGGGATTATGATCCAAAGTTCTCTCATGAGCTGGGAGTATTAGCAGTGGAGACTGGGATATGGCCACTATACGAGTACATTAATGGGGAGATAGTATATAACGAGCCTACTAAGAGTATAATTGAGGGGAGGATTAAGAGAAAACCAGTAAAGGAGTATTTAGAAAAACAAGGTAGATTCTCACACTTCACTGAGGAAGATGTAGAATACTTCCAGAAGATGGTAGATGAGATGTATGAGGAGTGGGAGATTCCTGCAGTAATGCCTATAAAATCAGTTAACGTTAAAATAAGTGATAAATAAATAAAGAAGAAAAGATAATTATCTTTTTTTATAATAATACTGAGGGGTCAATTTTATATCTCTCGATTATTCTTGATATA
>NZ_QIMI01000256.1:0-1212 GCF_007050195.1 Sulfolobus sp. B1
TAGCCGAAATCATAAATGGTTTTCCACACACAGTGCCCAGATCCCATCCACTTCCGTTATACTCATATAATGGAATATTTGAAATTTTCGCATAATGCTTTATGTCTTCTTTTAAATCTCCTCTCAATGTAGAAGCTATTATAATCATCTTTAATTTGCCTATTTTAGTATATTTTAAAACTTTTCTAGACCCAAAGACTATTTTTCCTGTTTTTATTAAATTTTTAATTTCTCCTTCAAGGGTAACTTGTTGCTCTGACACTTTTTATCACCTTAATACCGGTTTCATCGTTAATTCAACTATCCCAGTACCTAGTTTAATTGGATGACCAATTATAATGTTTTCTACTACACCTTTAAATTCTTCTAAGTCTCCTCTAGCAGCTGCATCAAGGAGATGTTTTACTGTTACTTCAAACGCTGCCCTAGCTAAAACACTTCCTTTTTCTCCGGTAACTCCATGCCTACCTATCTGTCTTACAACACCAGTTCTGGTCATCACGTCTGCAACTAGCAGTATATGTCTATAGTCAACATCTAAACCTTGTTCAGATAGTACCTTACTAATCTCTCTTATTATCATTTCTCTAGCTGCCTCTATTCCAAACACTTCTTCCACTTCACGAATGTTGTTAGTCTCTATTTTAGAACTATCTACTCCCTTAACACCTAAGACTCCACTTAAATTAGATCCATCTGTTATAATTACGTATTCGTTTCCTTTCTTTTGGACAATCGCTCTTCTAATACCTTTAACACCTTTAATTTTTGTATTAAGGATCTTGTCTCTTATTCTAAATAAGGCAGAAACACTGTCTACACTGCTAAAACTTATTATTAAAACGCCATCTTCTTGTTCCTCAACGTTAAACTCTCCTAACTTTAGCTTACTTATTGCCTTCTTAACTTCCTCAATACTAATTCCCTTATCTCTTAACATCTCCTTATCTAATTGAATAACTATTGACATTGACGCTATATCTATACTGGTAGAAGCTACAACACTCTCAACTTTAGTAAATTCTATTTTTCTAGCTATCTCTAACGCCTTATCTCTATCATACTTATATTCATCTGTAAGGTAAATCGTCATCATAGGTGTAGACGGTACCTTCTTTGCGTCGACTATTTCTATTAATCTTGGAAGACCTAGAGTTACGTTAAGTTCCCTTATGCCAGCGAAGTGGAATGTCCTTAACGTCATCTGTGTAC
>NZ_QIMI01000257.1:0-1210 GCF_007050195.1 Sulfolobus sp. B1
AGTGAGTCAGACTGACGATTTAGTTCCCCTAGAGTATGAGGTAGCTGTGTATTATAAAGTATCTAATCCCTCTTTGTTAGTTACCAACATTCAGTTTGGAGCTCAGTACTTTAAGGATGCTGATTTAGCTATGTATATATCTCCTATAATAGATCAAGAGGTTAGCCAAGTATTAAACCATGTTAAATTGGTCGAAGTGTTCAAGAAGTTCGCTGACATATCAACGGCTGTTACAGCGGGATTAAAGACGTTCTTAGCAGAGATTGGAATAGAGTTAATATCAGTGAGGATAACTAAGCTGATTCCACAAGATCCAGAGTTAAGGAGAATTCTACAGTTAAGGGATTTAGGGATAGAAATTTATGATGCTGTAAGAATGGGGTTGGCTAGGATATTAGCAGAGAGTAGAGATCCTTCAAGTGTAAATATGGCATTAGGAGTTCCTTACTTCCCACAATTATCTAGCATAGTAATAGGAGGATATTTGCCATTCACTTATCCCGGAGCTGGTCAGCAACAATTACCTCAACTGCAGACGTTATTGAGGCAAGTGTTAGGAGGAGGGCAGACTAGCAGTGGTGGAGGAGAAGGCAACAAGTAGGATTTTAGGCTGGAACGTGTTAACGGGTATTGGATATAGTTTTATTTTAACTATTATCATGGGAGTATTGGCACTAATAGTTAAAGCCTTTTATCCCCCAACCGTTATACAAATATCTCCAATAGCTTCGCTAATAATTTCCCCCGCATTAGGTATCATACAATTAATAGTCTTAGCCCTCTTCATAGCCTTCGTTAGTCCATTAAGGAGTAAGGTAGCTGAATCAAACTTAAGACAAGTAAGAAAAATAGGAATTTACACTTCTCTAGGATATTTAGCATTTTCCTTATTGCCATTTGCATTTGTCGTACCTTATATTCAAACGTATATAGGATTAATTATAGCGTTTAACGTTCTCAATGGCAGTTTCGGTGGAGCCCTTGCAACTTTCTTTTAAAAACTAATTTTTTCCATTTTTGAATTGAGTTGGCGAGATTTATTGTGTTTAAGCTTTTCTATAAGGATTTTATTTAATTAAAAAGATCATAATCCGTATAAGAAGAGGAAGATGACGACTCCTAAATAAATAACTGAACCTGTTATTAGGCAAATTTTCGTGTTATTTACTATACTCTTGGGTAAAAAATTGTCCAAACAGTACTTACTCCC
>NZ_QIMI01000258.1:0-1208 GCF_007050195.1 Sulfolobus sp. B1
CTTCTGATGAGACCCTTGACCGCTGACCCCGCCCTAATACTAATTTCTTCTTTTAGAGTGAAAAAGTTTTCCAGTTTTCTGAAAACTCCCCTATCTTAGGTCAAATAATAGTAGACTCATTAATATTACAAAATTAATACTAAACGATGGATTTTTAAATTCTAATATCAAAATCTAATTATAATGTGCAAGAATTGGAAAATCAGTTACGCTATAAGAGGTGTAGAGAATGATAAAGAGCTGAGGGAGTTCTTATTAGAAAATTTTCCTAGCCCTAAGGTGCTTAATTTGATTAAAGGAAAGATCGATTTGATAACTTCTAACCCTTTTAAGTACGCTAGAGAGAAATTAGGTAGAGATAAGTATAACAATCCGATGTTTTCGATAGAAGTTACGGGCAATATAAGGATACTCTATAGTGTTGATGCAAAAACTGTGTTATTTACGTTTGGAGGATTGGGTTCCATAAGAAGGTTTACTCTTAGCCTTTTCCCTTTCTTCAGCCACTTTGATAAGCTCGTCCCAGAACTTATCATGCTCTTCCTTGCTCTCAAAGACTACAAGTGTTACATCCTCTTTCTTCACAATATTCATATGTATAAGGTTGTTGAAAGAGGATAAAATGGTTTTGGGAACTAGACGGTGTGTGGATAACAATTTCATTTACCCCATTATTCCAACTTATGTCAATAGATTTCGAGTAAATTGTATTGAAGAATATTTTTAGCCATCTCGTCATTGTGTTTCTCGTTGAGTTAGTGAGTGTTAGGAAATCAAACCTATTCATCTTCTCGCCACAATAAATAACCCTAAAAATACTTTTCCACAATAGACAAAATTCAATTTATATCAACCAAATTGTTGTTCACACACGAGTTGTATAAACTTAATTCTCTGACTGAAAACGCTTACCACGGCGCTTTTTAATTTAACAAATAATTCCGTAGAACCAAAAATAAATATGAGGGATTAGTCTAATTTATCTATATGGTTAAACTTGTAGTAAAGTACAAGATACAAGGAAAGACTTACTCGCTGAGGCTTGAAGGAGAAGACTTGGACAAAGTATTGCAGGAGCTATGTGAAAAATTCGACATTAAGGAGTATTCGGTATCTGAACTAGTTAGTATATCACCATTAGGTAAAATTATAGGTACCGTTACTTCAAACTTACTCTCACACTCTGCTGACTACAAGATCTCCGACGA
>NZ_QIMI01000259.1:0-1208 GCF_007050195.1 Sulfolobus sp. B1
TAAATTCAAAGTATTTGTTGTCTGGTGAGTATCAATTGTATGATGATGCAATTCCCTTTTTAGAAGGTGTAAAGAGTTTAGGTCTTAAAATAGTTTTAATAAGTAACGCTACAAGAAGCCTTTATAGGATAATAGAGGATTTAGGAATTAAGAAATATTTTGATGGTATCGTAGCTTCTTGTGATTTGAACATTATGAAGCCACACCCCAAAATTTTCTCTTATGCCGTTAAATTAGCAGGAGGTGATGGTATACATATTGGAGATGTCTATGAAATAGACGTACTGGGAGCTAAGAGAGCTGGGTTAGAAGCCTTATTGATAGATAGACAAAACTTTTACTCAGAGATAAAAGAGAAAAGGGTGAACAATCTATTAGAAGCATTAGAGCTAGTAAAAGAGAGGTCGAAAAGTTACTACAAAAGTTAGCTAAACCTCATCCTAACCCAAAATATGAATTAGAGCAATATTTAACTCCTCCATCATTAGTATCCGAAATCGTATGGCATGCTTATTTATCTGGTAATATTGCAAATAAAAGGATATTAGATGCTGGATGTGGTACAGGCATTTTTTGTTTAGCTGTAACTTTGTTGGGAGGATATTGTGTTTGTGTCGATATTGATTTGGAATCGTTAAAGGTTGCTAAAGAAATGTTTAATGAGTTAGGTCTATTAGTGGACTTAGTAAATGTTGACATAAGATTCTTTAAAGCCAATTTTGATGTAGTAATACAAAATCCTCCGTTCGGAGTGGTTAATAAGGGAATTGACATACAATTTCTAATATCTGCTTTCAACAATGCTAAAATAATTTACTCAATTCATAAATTCAATAGAAGAACTAGAGAGATAATCACTAATCTAGCTAAGGAAAGAGGGTTTAAAGTATCTGTAATTACTGAAAAGTATAGGCTTAAGCAATATTATCCATGGCATAAGGAGAGGTTTCATGAGTTTCTCGTTGACGTTTACTTATTTACTAAAATTTTGTAATTCATTATTTAAAATCTTTTCTAATACTTCCAGAACCCCTAGTCCATTTGGCTTAGACGTTATTATGTCAGCTATTTGCTTCACTTGAGGTAAGGCATTATTAACAGCTACTTTTATATCAGCTACTCTAAATAACGCATAATCGTTTTCACTATCCCCTATCGCCACGACCTTTCCATTGAATTTAATTAATTGTTTAAATTTAATTAAGCTT
>NZ_QIMI01000027.1:0-17029 GCF_007050195.1 Sulfolobus sp. B1
AAAGGCTAATGAGCAATTAGAACATTATACTAAATATACTGAACCCGTGTTGGTTTTTTATACAACGCTAATTATACTAGCCGTAATTAATAGCTCGCGATTAAACGCTAAATACGCCTATTTAGAGAGTCAGCAGTTCAAGAAATTACTTACTAAAGAAGATGAAAGTGCATTATTAGAGCTCTCTAGTAATCTTAATATTAAGGTAAATAGGTGTAATCCCATAAAACTACGTATAAGCGAGAGGAAAATTACGGAGGAGAGAGAGTATTGTATAAATTTCATTGAATTTTTAAAGCTTATAAAGGGAACTAATGATCAGTGGAAGTTAAGTAAGCAAATTCTTTATAGAGGGAATGTTTATCTCAATAGGGAACAGCTGATACAACTAATTGCCGAGACTATTAGGAGAAAAATTTTGCAATTAATAAGACCGTTAAACTTGAAGGAAATACCAGAGAAATTAAGGGACTTAATAAATAAGGAGGGAAGAATTCCACCTTGTATTGAAGCTATTCTTAATAAAGATAAGATAAGTGAGGAGGAAGTAAGAATCCTTGTAACTTTCTATATTGATATCGGAAAGAGCTTAGGAAGCATTAATGCGGTTTTAAAGAAGTGGAGTATCACATCGATAAATGATTTATATAAAAGGTACTTAGGTAATAAGAAAACAAAATACATTATTTATTCATGCTATAGAATGAAGGAGCTCAACTTGTGCGTAAGCGAATGTAATGTAAGAAATCCCTTACAACTTTATTATAGATCATGATAAAGCCCCTCTTATTCCTAGTAACATCTAACGGAGTAACTCCTATAAAGGGGAGTAACGCCCAAGATCTCAGCAGAATCCTAGCCCTTTAGACGGAGAGGAGGTCAGTTTAATGCACTATAAACTACATAGAACCTTTGGATAACGGTAACTAAAGTAAGAACTAAGAATAGGTAGAACATGTATAATGACGCTATTTCTCCTAATATCAAGTAAATCAGTAGAATTAATAATACAAAAATTATTCTCTCCCCTCTCTCTATAATCCCTCTTCCTTCCATCTTTAATCCTAAGGATTCAGCCTTAGCTCTAATATACGATATAACTAAAGATAGCCCTACACCAAAAGCTATTAAATATGATGGAAAACCTATGAAGATAAATCCAGTTATATAAAGTATGTCTTCAATCCTATCTAGAGTTGAATCTAAAAAGCTCCCGAATTTTGAAACCTTATTAGATAGTCTAGCTACTTCTCCATCAATCGCATCCATCAGCGATGAGATGATTAAAAATATTATTGCAATTCCTACATTAAGTTTCATCATAGTAAAAAAATAGATAAATGAAAATATTAATCCTAAAACTGTTATAAGATTAGGACTGAGATTAATTCTGAGAAAAGCCCTAGCAATAGGTGTTAACACTCTTTTTGTTTGCTTCCTAATTTGATTCAGCATCTTTATCACATACTATTTTAAACTCTATTAGGTAGTAATAGGGGGATGACAGCTAAAAAATTGATTCTGGTAACCTCAGATTCACATCCACTACATAAGGTTTTTGTCGAAATACTAGAAGAACTTTCTAAAGAATTAAATATAGAAAAGGAGGTTAAAGTGGAGGACTATGGATTTCTAGCAGATTATGGCGAAAAGGATGAATTCGATATGCCATTTCTGCCTCAACTCTTCGCTATGTCTAATGATGGCAAGATATTCCCCATATTGACAAGAATTCCATTAGACTCTTCCTTAAAGCCTGATAAAGAAAAAGGGAAAGAAGAGGCCATTAAAAAAATTAAAAATATCGGATAAGTAACATTAATTTATAGAGTGGTCAACATGAGTTATGTTCCTCATGTACCTTATGTTCCAACTCCAGAGAAAGTCGTTAAAAGAATGTTAGAAATAGCAAAGGCTAATCAAGACGATGTAGTGTATGACTTAGGTTGTGGAGATGGAAGGATTATAATAACAGCCGTGAAGGACTTTAATGTAAAGAAAGCGATATGCATAGAGATCAATGATGAGAGACTAAGGGATACCTATTCAAATATAGAAAAAAGCGGAGTAGTAGGAAGGGCTAATGCGGTAAAAGGGAACTTCTTTGAGGCTAACTTATCTGAGGCTACTGTCGTCACTATGTTTTTACTAACTAATGTGAATGAAATGCTTAAACCTAAGCTCGAGAGTGAGCTAAAGCCTGGGACTAGAATAGTCTCACATGAATTTGAGATAAGAGGTTGGGTTCCAAAAGAGGTAATAAAGGTTGAAGACGGGAATATGAATCATACAGTTTACCTTTACGTAATCGGTGAACATAAATGAAAATTCTAGTCGTCAAAAGTGAGAATGGTAAAGTTACTTCTGAAAAAATAATGGAAGGAGAGATCGGTAAAGTTATCCGTGAAGTAGCCAAAAGTGCATTGGATGAATGGAATGAATTAACCTCAGATTTTATCATAATGCATGATTCACAAGAGGTAAGAGTTCCCCTTCCGTTAAAGCCAGATGTATACGAAGTATTGAAAAACTTCTTGGTTGGTAAGGATAAGAGAGAGGCAATTGCTAAAATACCCGTCTATATAATAAGCTATGAAAACGAATGGAAGGAGAGTGACTTCCAAGATAAGAAAGTGTATGTAATATCGTATTATATTAATGATGATATGAAAAAGGAGGTTATTTCTGACGCGACGCAGATGACTAGCGAACAACCGAAAGAAAAAGAAGAAGATTTAGAAGATATAGAAGAAGAGGAAGAATAAGAAGTTTTTAAAACATTTAATCTTTATCATATTTTTAATTCTTTGTAGTAGAGAAGAAGGAATCTATAGAGATAGTTGAGGCTATCTCATCCCATGAGACTCCAAATGCCTTAAGTAATTGCTCAAATGTACTTCTTAAAGCTTCTAAATATTTCTCCACATCTATTTCACTTACCTTAGCTAACTGCACTGGCTTAACGCCATCTTTGGATCTAACTTTAACAAAAGATATTATATCCCTGGGCAATACATTTACTCCATACGGCCTTAACTGGAGAGCAGCTTTAACATGCTGAGGTGTATTCTTAGTGTAAGAATCTAACGGTTTAGATAACATTATTCTAAACGCTAGTTCATCAAGATTATACTCCTTATTTTTCAACTTCTCATAAGATTCCTTTATCTTCTTTACAATCTCTCCCTTAATCTTCTTAATATCATCTGGAGAGTTTATATTAACCATCAAGTCTTTAACTTCATTAAACACTTTCTTTAGAAACTCCGGAGTGTTTCTCTTCTTCACCAACATACCTTTTATTTCCACCTTTCCGTCAGTATATACGCCAAAATAATTCTTCTTAAGTCCAGAAAACGCTACAAACCTATAACTCTTATCTATCTCTAGGTCAAGATTAAAATTGGACTTAACCCACTTTATAATTCCCTCAAGCCTCTCGGTAGAAGGATTTAAGAGAAATAACGAATCAGTATCTCCATACAATACTGTGAGACCTTCCTCCCTCGCCTTCTTAACTGTGCTCGTTATTACATATCTACCCAATGCTGTAACACTCTCAGCTACTGCAGGAGCATAGAGCGGGAAAGTTTCAGCTCCAAATACACCGTATGTAGCATTTATGAACACTTTCATAGCCCTTTGTACTACATCGTATAATATCCTTTGCTCTTCTCCTACGCTTTGACTCTTTGATTTCTTCTTATATACCTTTACTCTGAAGTCCCTCAATAAACCAGTTATGACTGCAGTTATTCCCGGTCTGTCCATACATACCGTGTGTAGCACTTCACCCGTCTCATCTTTTACTTCAACCGTTTTATTACATTGATTTAAATCGACAGTTTCATAACTTAAATTCCACGTCCTAATTATTGAAGGATACAGTGAGGCGAAGTCCAATACAGTTATGTAAAAGAATATCCCAGCTGGTGGATCAATAACGACAGCTCCCTTATACCCTTTACCCTTTATTAATGCCGATGTCTTGACGCTAGATGTTCTAGCTAAAATGTTTTCCTTTAAAGGTATTAACCAATTTCTCTTCCTATGCTCCCAATAGTATAGATTCTTTACCCACGTGGATATTTCACTTCTTGTTAGCTCCTCAATGCCTAGCCTGGATATCCTAGAGAATAGCACAATTAGCTTCATAGTTAACTCATTTCCAAAGGTGGTCAGTTGTAACGTTATGTCAGCGTCTCTGAAGTTATACTCTATTAATTTCTGTATATCCAAAAACGATATCAGAGTATCTACCTTAACCTTTGATACTCCTAAAAGAGCCTTAGCTACGGAATCTAAGTTATATTCAGCGTATTTTCCCTCAAAGGCATAATTCCTAACAGCCTTATTAAAGAAAAACTTGTATAAATCTATATGAAGCCCAATTAGATACTTAGCTTCATCTCCATGAACATCAAAAGGCAACTCATCTGGATAAAAGCCTAGTTTTAGGGCTCTATAATAAATATAAGGTATATCGAAATCATCACCATTAAAAGTTATTATCATTGGATAATTGCTAAGTATCTCGAAAAATCTAACAAGTAGATCGTACTCAGAATCAAATCTCTCCACTGACAATCCATCGTTGTTAGTATTACCTTCTTGTACATCACTTCTATTTAGAGCTAAGACCTTCTTCAATCCGTCATTTCCAGCTAATGCAATACTAATTATTGGAAATTCTGCTTTTTCGGGATCTGGAACTCTACCTTTTATTGGAGTATATACTTCGATATCAACAGCAACTCTCTTAATCTTTGGTACTTTAGTCTCAAATATTGGAAGCCAATCTATAGCCATCTGCTTAGTTAAATCATCAGAATCGGAGAATGCCCTTTTAATATCCTCTACATCTTTTTCATCAAGTTTTAGCCCAGCTGACATAAGTTTACCTTGTTTTACAATATAAGGCATTCCAGGAATTAATTCCATATCGTAAATATAATTATTATGATACTTTATATGAGCTTCATAAGCTTGAGGAACAGCATTTCTCAATCTTCTAACCGCTAAGGGATCTTTAACTACTATTTTCGTCATCCTTATATTTTCCCATGTATAAGGATCAATTTTCGTAACGGTTTCTATGTGATCAAAAGAAGGATCTCTAATAATCTTAGGAATCTTACTGATCTTATCTGGCTCTAGGTCAACTAAGAAATAGGATTTATGTCCAGTGTTATCGTAGAGTACGTAAATTTTTTGAGTGTTCTCATCATATAATTTGCAGACTGCTTTACCCTTCTTACCATCATAATCAACTTGTAATAAGTAATAT
Source organism: Sulfolobus sp. B1 (assembly GCF_007050195.1). Lineage (NCBI taxonomy): Archaea > Thermoproteati > Thermoproteota > Thermoprotei > Sulfolobales > Sulfolobaceae > Sulfolobus > Sulfolobus sp. B1. The sequence continues at coordinate 5,288 of NZ_QIMI01000027.1, forward strand.
AACTTACCCTCCTCTGCTGGAGGAAGCCACTCCCTTCTTGTAACTCGCCTCCTTTCTTCTTCCTTAGTTTCTTGGACTTCCTGCTTATTTTCCTCAGTATTTTTAGCAGGCTTGCTAGAAGGAATATCAAATAATGTAAGTTGTTTAGCCATACTTAAACAAATATAACTTTATAGGAAATACGATATAAGTTTTAGTGGTAAAGGACCCGTAGCTCAGCTAGGATAGAGCGCTGGCCTGCGGAGCCAGAGGTCCCGGGTTCAAGTCCCGGCGGGTCCGCTGTGGGGGTATCCCCCACACCCCCACTTCCATTTTTCAATTTCATATACGTTTCAACTACGTCAACTAAAGGACCTACGTAAGTTTCCTTTATCTCACCGTTTATCGTTTCCAATTTATAGACGTAATACCGCCCTTTAATAGGGCGTATAATATAGTCGCCATATTTATAACGCGTCTTCTCTTTCGTCATTTTTACGCACTGTATTATGGTTACCAATTCGCGTTTATAAGCATTGGTAACTCGTAAAAAGTTACGGGGTCTCGCGTGAGTTTGAAAGGTAGCGGTAAAAGTTCCTCATTTGGAAAATTAACCCCGAGTTGGGCTAAACTCTGAGTATAGCTCTGCAAACCTATCTAACTCCTCACCCTTTATCCTCAGCCTATGTATCATACGCGATAGTACTGGCGGTCTGACTTGTACGCTCTCAACGCCTCTATCAGCCTTTCCGTCGCTTTTTCGCATTCTTCCTTTGTCATCTGACACGGCATTTTTCTTATCGCCTCTTCCGTCAGACCCTCGAAAAAAGTCTTTATCTGCGATAACTTCGCCGTCTTGCGTCTTCACTTTGATTAAATCGCCCTCTACCTTAACGTCGGGCTTGATTACGCCCTCTACGTATTCGAGTATTTCCTTCCCTAAGTCAGTCAACCCCCATCTGAAAGCGTTGTCTGGTTTTTCGCTATAGACTAACCCTTTACGCTCTAAGTTCTTCAACACGCTAATCACATATTGTTTATGCACTTTTGCTATAGCCACTATGTCGTCAGTCTTAGGCTCACCGCTGACCCTAGCCTGAGCGTCTCTCACATACTGCAGAAACTCTATGTCCCTCTCGCTCAGCCCTAACGCGTCGAACAGTACCTCTTTGCGGAACTTAGCCATTACATCGTTGAAGTCGCTTATGTCGGCGACGCTCTTGAGCTTTAACCCCGCATGTATCCTCACGAGTACCATTAGTCGCGATATCGCCCTAACTACTACACCAAAGTCCTTGGCATGCCCCAACACTTGATTGCCGAAGGCGGTTATCTCGTTTATTACATCTTGGCTCAGCTTAACGTCTTTGGGCATTTTGCTTATGAAACACGCGATTACCGCCTTGACCTCAAACGGGTATTCTAACTCGCCCCTATTCGCCATCTTTTCAACGACCTTGCCTAGGTCTATCCCGCGTGAGTTGATGTAGACTTTGAAGAGCCTATTCTCTATCTGTGCCTTTACCGCGTCGGTAATGTCTACTACCGACGTCGTGATAAACACCGGTCTGTGCTTAATCGTTATGGTACGTGCTGTGAGTTTGCCGTCTTCGTTCTTCTCTACTGTGCCCGTTACTATCCTATCTTCGCTCATGTATTCGCGTGCATAGTTTATGTTCTGCCCATCGATCTGTTCAAAAAATACAATCGGTTTGTTGAGGTCTGTGCTATAGCCTAAGAAGTTTGTAGTGACCCTAGTGAATACCGCAACCATGTCATCGGGGAACTGGTAGAGTATACTCTTCACGATTGTAGACTTACCCGCACCAGACCCGCCTATCAGCATTAGGGATAGTCTCGATGTCCCGTACGACGGGTCAAGGAAGGCTGAGAAAGCTGAGTAAGCGACTAACTCCCTCGGCTTTTCATAACCATGCACAAACTTGTCGGAGTTCCGCAACATAAAGCCGATTATGTTCCTCTCAGCCTCTCTGTACAGATCTGGGTAGTGCGTCATGACGTATTCACAGACCGGCGTCTCTTTTGTGAGAGACTTCTTGATACCCTCTATCGCGTCTAATAACGCGTGCTTTGGCGGGTGATAGTCGGTGAGCTTAGCGACCTCTGAAATAACCTCTTCACATTTATCGCCGACGCATTTAAACTCTTTATCTTTATATCTAAATATGATATTTAGTGAGGGTACCTCGACCACTTTACCGCCTTCTAAGCGTTTCGTATAGCCAACGACCTCATAGCAGACGTCGACCACTTTACCGTCTTTGACTTCTACACACTTTACGTGCCCTTCCGAAATTGAATTTATTTCTTTCGTTTGCGGTTTAATTTTTTCATTTTTGTCGACAACTGACTGAGCGTTTTTCTGTTCATTGTTTGCAAAGGGTTCCGCTATTTCCGCTATTTCCGCCATTTTTTGCATTTGAGTGAGATAATCGGCGGATTTGGCGGATTTAGCGGAACCCTTTGCAAACGATGTTTGAATTTTTCCCGCGTCTGTGATGCTATTTTCAGCTTTTTCTTTCGCGTCTGTTGTACTTTTTTGAATTTTGTTATCGTCCGTACCGAGTTTTCCTGCCGTATTGTAACTCGACTGAGCGTTTTCTTTAACGACTACCCACTTCCCGTTACGCCTTACTACTTTCACCGCTCTCAAACCCCACTTGTACAAAATCGCTATCGCTAAAGCCCCATAACACGACCACGCCTTTCTTAACCCACTCCGCGTTTTCCTTTAGGTTGAGGTACACGTTATAACCGCGTAACTCCTCAGCCTTATACGACTTCTTCTCTTTAGCGTCGTAAAAGCGACCATAAAGCGGTAATATCTTCACGCCATAGGAGTACTTACCCTTTTTAGGCTCAGCGAGTACGACGAAGATAGAGCGTTTTGTGGCGTAGACGTATTTCGCGTTACCCTTATTAACCCCGTCGCGTTTAGAGTTATTTGATATAACGACCTTCGTCTTGTCTCACCCCCTTTTTTCACTCTATCTCTTCTAGCAAAACATCAACCCTTTCTACGCCCTTCAGTCTGTCACTATACTTTGCCGGTACCGTTATCGCTAGCTTACCACTAACATAGATTACTTCAACGCCGTGTACCCTTAACTCGCCGTCTGGGAGTAGTAGGGTCGCGTCTAGCGTCTTGCCTATTAGTTGCTTAGCTATACGCCACGGTATCGAGACGCCGTAGTACTCCTTCCCTTTGTGCTTACCATATAAAAAAACCTTAGAATTAACTTTTATGACTTGTTTTTGTTCACTTATTGTGGGCATTACAAGTTTTAAAAAAAGTTCCGGAACATTTAATAAGCATTAAGTCATAAAAAAACACGTTTCCATATACGGAACATTTATAAACATTAGGGACATAAAACACGTTTCCGTATACGGGGTATCTCTCTGTATGCTAAGTGAAATTTACCGGGGTTCACGCAGTATTCACGCCGTAAAAGTTTCACATACGGGGGGTATACTGAAAAACTATAGCTTTCATGTAAATCCATGACCTAAAAATTCCGTATACGGGGGTTGTCTATAACAGAGTGTAAATGGGTATCAAGTGTTTTAGTGGGCTTTACGTTTTCTGAAAGCGTAAAATGTCTTGATACGGGGGTTATACTGAAAAACTATAGCTTTCACGTGAATTCACGACATAAAAATTCAGCATACGGGGGTTATCTATCGCATACTGAAGAGCTATAGCTCTCAAGTAACGCCGTAAAATTATGTCATACGGGGTCTGTTTTTCTAAGCCACTCCGCGTATTTCTTGTACTGCTCTTTCGTGATACCAAATAGCGAAACGTAGTGTTGGGTCAGTACGCGTGTAGGTTTTCGACCTTGTATGAAGTCTATGACGTCGAAGGGTATGCCTAAGCTAGCCATCTGCGTTGAAACAAACTTACGGAAGTATTTAATGGCGACGGCGTCTTTATGACGTCTCTCAAAGTCGTGAATGGCGTAACGTGTGATATCTACCTTTCTTAGCGGAGTGGCATGGAACAAGTAGTAACTACCCTTATACCCTCTAGTCCACGCGAGTGGGTAGTAACATATGTCGCCCTCACAGACGTCACGTTCTGGCTCTGATAACGCCTTCAGTATCTCGCTTAACCTAGCCCCACTCTCTAACGCCAGACGGTAGACGAGATACACGTTTTCGCTATACTCTTTAGCCAACATTAGCGTTTTTCGCACTTCTTCTAACGTAGGCACATATAGGTCGGGGTTTGAACGCTTTACCTTAATAACGCTCAATATTTTATCGCGGAAGTCCTCAGTGATTATCCCCTCTTCGGCGAGGAACTTGGCGAAAAGCCTTATAGCCTTCCTGTCGTTATTTGTGTCGCCGTAAGACAGAACGCCAGATATATAGCTCTTCGCAGTCGCCTCTGAGATTTTTCGTTTAGTTAGCAACCATTCATAGAACGCCTTAACGTTACCGGAAGTGGCGAATTGGCGTAAATTGGTAACTAACGCTATTTTACGCCTCTCAAAGTCGATTTTTCGTCCTGCGGAGCCAGAGGTCCCGGGTTCAAGTCCCGGCGGGTCCGCGAATTTACGATTAATTGAAAATTAGTCTTTACTATGCTCTTAATTTAACACTCATGTAAAACCTTTATATTGAGGTAGAACTACATTTAGAGGTTAGTAAATATATTGTAAGTGATGGAAAAACTATTCCCTAATGGTACCTTGAAAGGACAGGAGTCATATAATTATTTATGATTATCCTCTTTTTGCCTCTTAACTAATTAGCGTTGATACGACACTTAGCACTTACTGCTCCTAGTATATATATTGCAAATAGTTATTTAGTTTAGACTAATTATAGACGTAAATGCTATTTGCATGATGAAGACTAACATTATTCACGTGCAAAGGAAGATGGAGAAATCACATTTCTTTTTTTCTTGATAGGAAGAAAATAACCCATACGACTAGATTAATTATACTAAATAAACTAAGGGAATAAGCTCCAAGTATGGGATAAAAAAGGGCAGTAAACCCATCAGCTATTAAGGTGGAAACATCAGTGATCGTAGCCAAAACACCGCTTTCTACTACTGGATAATCAGACCTAGACATCATATTACCTATCATAATAGGCCATACTATTGAATTACCTACTTGAGAAAATATACCATAAGCTACCAACACGTAAAGTTGGGGAGTTAAGGGGAATAGAAACTCACTAATCGTTGCAATAGTTACACCTAACACTAAATTAAACGATATTTTACTTTTAGGAAAATACAAAGGAATTATGGAGCCAGCCACGTTAGCGAGTATAAATGATACACTAAACCAACCCGCGGAACTAACTTTACTAAAGATTAATGGTTCAATTAAACCCCCAACAGTGGCTAAAGACATACTAAGCATGAATGAAAGTAGAAAGAATGGAGAAAAGGCACTAAAGACCTTTCTTACCTCTAGAATGCTGGGCTTTGATACTTTTCCTTTCTTTGTATCTAGAGCAAATATCAAAGGAATACAGATTAACCAAACTATTAATGAGGCCAGAAAGAGATCGTTTATACCTTTCAAGAGAAATAAAAGGATTAATATGGTTATTAAACTTCCCACTACGTATCCAAGGAACTTAGAAGAGATGAAAAAATTAGCCCTTTGATACCTTGAAGATAAGTTTGGTTCGGAATAAGAAAAGAAGATTGCATTTAAGAAGAGGAGTAGAGAGGTTACGAGCCCATTTATTGCTCCAACTAATGCAACGACTACTATATTGAGGGGAAGTAACTTAAAAAAGAGAATCCACGAGAGGATTGCTTGATAAGCAAAGGCTATAAAGAGTGATGATTTAGGTCTGTTTTTTAATACTTCAGCAATAAAAGGTGAAACTGCAGCTCTAAGACTTACGCTCGCAGTGGAAAATATAAATGAGTATTCTGCACTCCTTAAATAATATTCGAAATATACGGGCAAGTAAAAGTACTGAGAAGATGCTACATTTATGGAAATAAGTAAAATGTAAGATATTATATCATTACGCCTCATAAAATTTTATCTACATGAAGTCATAAAACTTTTTCTTTGCAATAAGTTGAGTAGTTAAGAATAATTTTCATACTTAAATCTTAGCAATTGATAACTCTATAAGAATAATTACAGAATACAAGTTTTTATAATAAATCAAGGTGGTTAGTCTAAAAGCTCTTTCGTGAATTATAATGAGACTAACTTTTATTGGTTAACTATAAAAAGTAAAGTAGATGAATTCAAATACATTTCGAGAGCAGGAAGAGAAGAAAATTTGCCCAATAGTGGAAACAATAAAGATAATCGGTACAGAACCTAGGTTACTCGTACTAAGATATCTTTTTGATGGACCTAAAGGGTTTAATGAATTATTAAGAGAAACGAAACTAAGTTCAAAAACTTTATCCTCAACTTTAAAGTTTCTTGAAAATACAGGTATAATTGAAAGAAAAATAGCGAGCACTAGACCGTTTAGAGTCGAGTATGTGTTAACCGATAAGGGAAAAGAATTAGAAAATCTTTTTAAAATAATGAAAGACTGGGGAGAGAAGTGGGTTTTAAGATCTGCTGAGTTTCAAAAAAAATGAATAGTATAACTTTTTGCTTACTTCCGATTTAGAGATTTGGACCTGGCAATATAGCTATTGATCCCGGGCCTAAAAGTAATAATAAGATTGAGCCAGCTAGAAATAAAATATCGAGGTCGTACCCAGGATTTGTAATCGATGGGAGTGGTTTCTTCATTTTGGTAATACTAGTGATAACCGTACCCAAGAAGAAAAGGGTTAGTATTGAATCTACCAGTACGTAAAACGTTCCCAGTATTACAAGTATTCCTCCTACGAGCTCTATGAGCATAGAAAGATCCACAAAAATTGTAGGTATTCCTATTTGCTTCATAAATCCCTTTAATTGGATGCTCGTGTTTTTGTTTATTTTGGGAAACGAATGAGGTATTAGTGATATTCCGAAGAGTATTCTAAATATTAATAAACCTATTGCTTCCAATGTTCCATTCATTACTTTATCACTTACTCTAAGTTTACTTAGTAAAGCATATAAATTAGTAAGAGAATTGAAAGCAAGTAAATTACCCTCTAGAAACCAAATTTACTAGGTTTCATGAAACATAAAAATTCGGAACCTTGAACTTCGAAAAGTAGCTCATACGCAATAGTTAAGTAAAATATCCTTTATCTATATATTTGGTATATGATGAAAGAGACTGTTAATTATCATGAGGAAGTTATTGAAGCTGAATATTCTAGTGAGGGATATGTTATCGTTAATTACGCTCGTTCATATAACTTAAATAGAATACTAGTAAATGGAAAATGGGTAATTGTAACTGACTTAGGGAAAACAATAAATGAAGTTACTCCTGGCAAAGAATTCGAGCCATGCGAAAGTTATGTTCATACCTCAGTTAAGATGTGGATAGAAAGTGAAAAACTATTAGAAATTTTGAAAGGAATAGTTGACTCTTCTGATATTGATATAAAGTTAGTAAGCAAGAAGGTTAGTAGAAGAATAAATATGCATGATATAAAGGAATGCAAGGAAGAGAAGGTGGTAAATTACGTCAGATATAATGATATGAGCTTTGCATATACTGGTGATCCTCATGATATACCGTCAATAATAGAATATTTAAAGACCAGTATAGTGAACATACCTTCAAAAAGATTGTTAACTGAAAGTGGTAGAGTGACCTTCATATTAGATCCTGAGGTAGCTGGTCACGTTTTTCACCATCTTGTACTTAATTACATGAGGGGAAATGCGCCAGCATTTAAAATTAATGAAAAGATATTTGGAGAAATCACAATTTATGATAATCCTTTAAATCCTTTTTCACATTCATTTTCATATTTCGATGATGAGGGAGTAAGAACACGGAAGAAGGAACTTATAGGAGATGGGATTATTATTAATTATTTAGGTACCTTAACCTCAAAATTTGGCAATGCTGGGAATGCTAGGGGATTATTACCTAAACCCGATTATTTTACACTAGAATTTAAGACTGGAGATTGGAAACTTGACGAAATGATTCAAGAAAGTAAGGGATCCTACCTAGCAATTGGCGTAAAGAGATCTGAAATGGTCCAAAATAGTGTGAGAATATACCCTAGAAGTGTTATAAAGGTTGGTGAAGGTAGAGTATTTATTAGGGAAGTTGCAATTCCACTTCAAGATTTATTAAGTATCGATGCAATTACCAGAGAAACTAAGGGGGTATTTATTGATGAAGAGCATGGAGGTGTGATGCCATACATAAGAATGAAAGCGAGAGCAATACTTTATTAAAAATAGCAATTAAAGAGGCGTACGAAAATATAATTTATAGAAGAAAACCCATTGAATTTTTAGATCTAATAAAAGGAAAAATAGTAGTAGATGTAGGATGTGGCTCTGGACAGAATTGCTTAGAGTTACAAAAAAGAAGTAAACTAGTTATATGCTTAGATTTAGCATTAAGGCAAATAACTGAAGCAAAAAAGAGAGGTTGCGAAAATCTTATCCAAGCCGACATGGAGTATTTACCACTTAGAGATTTTTCCATGACCTCACTCTTATACATAGCTTCAATACACCATTTAATGGATCCTCATTTAGCATTAAATGAAGCGAAGAGAGTATTAAAGGAAAACGGTGAAATTCTAGTTACAGTATGGTTAGTTCAACCAAGGTTTATGTTCAGAAGATACGTATTAACGAAGAGTTACCTAAATGGTAAAGAGGTCAGAAGATACTATAGATTATACTATCCTAATGAGTTGAAGAAAATAATGCAAAAGGTGGGGTTTAAGAAAGTTAAGTATAAGATATACAGAGTTAAGAGTTTTCTTCCAAACAATGCAATGTTTTATGGTATTAAATCCTTAGCCATATAAGGTCCTTCCTTAACATATCCCTTCTTTCTATAATACTCCCTCGCGCCAATTCCCGATAGCACCAAAATCTTCTTGGCGTCGAATTCCTCCCTAGATATCCTCTCAGCTTCACTTAGTAACTTACTACCATAACCCTTATGTTGGAATCCAAAATCATCCCACATTCCCACTGGAACTTCAATGCCATAAACGTGTAGCTCTCTAACGATAGCGACTCTTTTGTTTTTTATCTCACTTCTATGTGCTTTATCAGAGGGTATCCTTAACCTTAAATAGCCGATTAGGATATTCTGATCATCTTCAAAGGATAAGAATACTTCAGTTCCTCCACTAGCTTCATATACTTCCTTATTTAACCTTATTTTATCATCATGAGGCGTTAATCCTTTATGTTGCCACACCATTCCTACTTCCCTATACCTTATCTCATTTATCATAATTCCCTTTTCAATAGCCCTCTTCTCCACTAATTCCCTTAAGTTACCTTTCCTATTACCATCTAAGATTATGGTTGCTGGAATGTCCCTTTGAATTCTCATTACTCTAACCCACTTTGGAATATATCTATACATTTCTGATATCAGTTCTACTAAAGTATCAGTGTCATAAGGCTTATAAAGACCCCTCTTCCATAAGTGTACTAAAGGAGCTGTCTCGACTACTAACGTGGGATAAATCTTCAGCATGTCTGGTCTAAAAGAGGGATCTTGGAAAATGGTCTTAAGTGCTTCTAAATCCTTATCCGGATCTGATTTAGGCAAGCCTAACATTAAGTGATATACAACTTTAAAGCCAGCGTCCTTTAATATTCTGGTAGCTTCAATTGAGTCATTTACTGAATGTCCTCTGTTCGTAAACCTTAATATATCATCATAAATAGTTTGAACCCCTAATTCCACTTTAGTAGCTCCTAATCTTAGTAGTTGATCAGTGTGAGGTTCTTTAGCCCAATCGGGTTTAGTCTCAACCGTCATTCCTACACATCTAACACTTGCATTTTCGTTCCTTAATTGGGCATCTTCTAAATAAGTAAAAGTTTTTTTATTGGCTTCTGGGAACTGATTCATCCCCTCTAGAGCTTGCGTTACAAACCACTCTTGATAGTCCAAGGGCATAGCCAAGAACGTACCGCCCATGATTATCAATTCAACTTTACTAGGCGTGTGCCCATTTTCAACGTATTGCTTTAGTCTAGATTGAACTTGATAAAAAGGGTCATAATTATTTTCTACAGCTCTCATTAACGTGGGTTCCCTTCCATAATAACTTTGAGGAGTTCCTACTTCAACTCCACCCGGGCAAAATATGCACTTTCCGTGAGGGCACGGATAAGGATGCGTCATTACCGCTACTATAGTTACTCCAGATAACATTCTCGTTGGCTTTCTTATTACTTGCATTATTCTTTACCTTTATGTCAGAGCTTATTATTTTTTAAGGAAGCAAAGTTACTTTCTTAATGTTTCGTTATGTTTGATCTGATCTCCTCTATGCTCTAAGGCGAAACAAAATATTTTATTGCTAAAAGGTCACTTGTTCCTTTTCTAACTTTTCTCCCTTAGAAGGTTCTCCTCATCGATTCTCGTCTAAGGGATAATCGAGAGGCTCAGAAAACTCCCTCCTATTGTTAGGAAATAAATACTTTACAATCCCGCCTTTAAGGGAGAGGCTTTCTTCATTTTGTAAAACTTTTATTCTAAGTTTGATAACTCACTATCGAATGAAAGCTGTTATATTTGATTTAGATGGAACTTTAGCAAATACTGAAGAAATCCATAGAGAAGCATGGGAGTTAGCGTTGGAGAGATTAGGATTTAAAGTTAACGTGGATATAAGGCAACTCTTAGGCAAGAAAACTATTGACATAGCTCGGATTTTGGTAGGGAATGAAAACGCTGAAAGATTAGCCTTAGTTAAAACTCAGATTTATTCAGAGCTAATAAAGATAAAAGCTAAACCTAAGCCTTGCGCAATTGATTTAATAGGGAAGCTTAAAGAGAAAGATATTAAGATTGCTGTAGTGACATCATCTATGAGATCTTCAGCAACTGAAGTACTAGAAATTATCAGAGTTAAACCAGATGTTTTGGTCGCCGGGGATGATGTAAAAATCGGTAAACCAAATCCTATGCCGGTAATTAAGGCTTTGGAATTGATTGGTTCTGAACCTAAAGACGCAATAGGAATTGGGGATACAATTTATGATGTAATGGCATATCACTCTGCAGGTATTAAGAAGATATTTCTAGTTAAAAGTAGTGTGCCAGTTAATGAAGATGAAATTAAGAGATATGATGCAATGATTTTGCACACTTTATGTGAATTGGTTTTTAAAAATACATTATAAAAATAATGATTACATATATCTCTTCATTTTATCGAAAGCAAGATTTTTAAATGTGGTAAATGAGAATATATTTAAAGGGGTATTAGAATGCTTGGTAGTCCATATGATTGGATAATAATACTTGTTGTGGTAGCTGTGGTGTTCTTCGGTGCTTCAAAAATACCGGAGATATTTAGATCAATGGGTAGGGCTGTTGGAGAGTTTAAGAAGGGTAGGATTGAATCTGAATTAGAATTGCAACAAATGCAACAAGCTTTCACTCAACAGTCTTTAAACCAACCATTGGTAAAGCAAGAGCCTCAAGATAAGGCTAAAGAATTAGAACAAAAAATTCAGGAACTACAAAAACAGTTAGATGAGTTAAAGAAGCAGTCCAATAAATAATAATCTTCTAAAGTCACATATTTTTTGAAAATAATAATTAAGGGGGAGAGTAATGCTTAACAATGTAAATGACTTCCTAGTAGTGTTAGTAGTATTCGTATTATTAATGGCT
>NZ_QIMI01000260.1:0-1197 GCF_007050195.1 Sulfolobus sp. B1
ACTAAAAAAATACAGAAAAAACACAAACCTAAAAATAGCACTAGGAGAAAGAATAATAAATAAGCATCAAGCCTTAATATTCTTAAAAGAAGAGCTGGTAGATTACCTTCAGATTGACCTATATAGAATTGGTGGAATTACTGAGGCTAAGAAAGTTGTAGGAGTAGCTGAAATTTTCGACGTTCAGATGGCTTTTCATAACGCACAAGGACCTATATTAAATGCAGCAACACTTCAACTAGACGCATCAATACCTAATCTGTACATTCAGGAGTCGTTTTATGACTGGTTTCCTAAGTGGAAAAGGGAGCTAATCTTTGATGGTACTCCAATAAAGGATGGATATGCTATTGTACCTAATAAGCCTGGAATAGGTGTAGATGTAAATGAGAAATTAGTAGAGGAGCTAAAGGTTAAAGGGGAAGAGTACTTTAACCCAAATGAGCCTGTTTGGGTAGTTAAGGGAACGTGGAGAGGATTCTCAAAGGATTCTATAACATAAACGTTAAACAATTTCTTTTATAAGCGTGTATTTTATAAAAACTTTTTATTTCATTTCATGATTTATATTTAAATTCAATAATAAGGGAGAAATCAAGGAGAATTTACCGATAATTTTTTAGGGCGTTAAAAAGTGAAAATATAATACAACGATAAAATAAAAAATTTTTAAAGATAACTGGAAAACAAGTGTGAACAACCGCTACTCTAACCTAATAGATCGCGTGTTCGACGTGGAAAACTTATGTTAGGACATGCTAAGTGAGCAAGATATTTTGCTCCTCAAATAAATAGCTATAAATTAGATGATTGCATCATATTATTGTCATATACACACTTATCAGAAAAAATTTATATAAAAGACTTAAATCACATTACCTACAGTGGTTGAAGAGAAGCAGAATTTTATTCAACTAATGGAATTAACACAGTAGTTGATGGGAAAAACATGAATAACATTATGGCAAATTGTGTATATGACGAAGATCGACTATTTGACGATAACAAATAAATTAATGAAAAAAGATTATATTCACAGATGATAAGCCTGATTAAAGATAAGAAGTTATCCCTTAAACCTCTAATATTACCAATGATACTACTCGTAATCGCCTTTAATCCCTATGTTGAAAGTTTAGAATTTAAGAGCCCAGCAATTTACATGATTTCACATTACTTAGTGTATTTTTCAGGGAT
>NZ_QIMI01000261.1:0-1194 GCF_007050195.1 Sulfolobus sp. B1
AGAACATAATTCAACTCATTCTCGATTGGTTTTAACTTCTTAATGGTAGTCTCATAAATTGCTTTTACATCTCCCCCTTTCATTGTAGTAATGTAAACTAAAATCTCCTCTAAGAGATTACTAGTATTACTATTACCTAAAACTGAAGTAAGAGCTATGAGAAAATCTAAAGTTCTTTTCATACTCATCTCTCTCTCCTTATCCTCTAAAATCTTCATATATTCTTTCATTATTGACATCAATAAAATAGCCAGAATCAAACTTAAAAGAAATTGTAATATAAGTGATAATTCTCCTATCAAAGAAATAAGCCTCTTACTATTAGCTTGTCACTTATCAATCTCCTTCCTTAACTCTTCTAATTTCTTAGCTAACTCTAAGTATTCCCTAGCTCTTTGTAAATATTTCATACCTTTTTCAGTTAATTTGTACAAATTTCCTTCTCTTTTTATATACCCGCTTTTTACCAATTGATTTAAATATTTGTTGAAGGGTCTGGTACTGAGGTTAACCTTATACATGAGTTTTGTCTTATTAATACCATCTGTACAAGCTTCCAACATGGTAATAGTTATCTCTAGGCTATTCCTCTTTTTCTTTAAAAGCATATATATTTATATTAGACAAACCTTTTAAAGATTACGGCTAATCAAAGAAGGACGTAAACAAAGGGAAAAATATTAATTCTTACTCGATAAAAAATTATTGTTCTTAATTTTTGCTACAAAAATCATGAATTATAGGAATACAAATAAACTACATTGTCATGTATAAAGTAATATCCACTATCAAACCGTATGGCTCTAGCGTTGTAGTGTCTCATCATTTTCATGAAGTCCTCCAAGGAGTTAACCTTTATTTGTGTCATATTAGTCGGTGGGGGCGGTCCTCTGATTGAATTCCTATTTATTATTTTCATAGCATCTGGAGTAACTATGAAGAAAGCTGATATTCCAAAGAGTATTAAGAAAAACGCTCCATAAAAGTAAGTATAGTTATACCCAGATGTTGCCTTGATTAAAATCTCTCTATAGAAAGAACCTGACACTGTTGAATCGTTATAGTTTAAGACAGAAATATTAAATGAACTATTCTCTATTACAATTCCGTCTCTAACATAAATTGGCTCTTCGCCATAAGGATATTTTAAATTAGCGTAAACACTTATGTTTAAAATAACAATGTATGATATCC
>NZ_QIMI01000262.1:0-1194 GCF_007050195.1 Sulfolobus sp. B1
TAATATTTGAGGGTTCCCTATTTCTACCCTTTGGCTTAATGGGAAGGTTGTTAGGAGAGTATAACTAAGAAATTCCCTTTGTCAAGATCAACGATAAAAGTTCATTTTGATCCTCAAACTCCCTTTCCTATTGACATGTGGGATTTTTACCTTAGTCATAAGTTTTTTATTATGGCATAGAACGTCTCTAACTTATTGAGCCCCCTTCAAGAAGTTAATCACTGCCCTACTCTGACCGTCGTGATGGGATAAGTGACCAACTAAAAACGAGATCATTTTAACCACTAGCTTAAGTAGCCAATTAAGTAGGGAATGCCCTTCGACAAGACTAAGGGTAAGAGCTCAACCCTTTCCTTGAAGCTCCCTTTCCTAATGCCCTTGTTCTTTAAAAAGAACTCGTACTCAGTATGTTTTAAAATTTTAGAAGACTTGCCGTATTTGTACCACTTCTTCATATATCTGAACAGGGACTCCTCCTCCAAATGGTAGATTGCCCTTTCAACATAACCTACGTCTGTAAGGCAACTGTTAGAGAGTTTATACGCCTCGTAGTATACCACTGCGTCCTCATACATGATGAGCTTGTCTGCTAGCCCGTTGATATCCCTGTAGACCTTTAACAATATGTCCCTATCGTAGAACCTGGGCTTTATAACGCCTAATACTGGATTCAAGTTCTCTCTCCAGTGCCTATGTACTATTTCCTTGTCTAGCCTGTTTAGTCTTGCTATTATTCCCTTTCCAACGCTAGTCTCCTCAAGGGCCACTATCTTTTTCTCTACCTTTGGGATAAAGAGTAACTGAAGCCATAGAATATAGTTCCCTTAAGCTCACTATCGCTGATATTACTACCCAAATACTCTGTACCAGGTATCTTAGCCCCTATGACCTTTACCTTGACCTTCTCCGCTATTTTCTCAAGCAACTCTACATGGCTAAGATACCCCCTCTTGAGGATCACCAGTGCGAACTCCTCTTTGTCTTTAGAAAATTTATAGTTTGACACATCTAGGGGAGGATATACTACTCCTTCGGGGTTTCTATTGTAAAATAGTGATACAATCGTTGCTGAGATCTTGCTGTTGGCTAAAACAAGGTCGTAAAGACTCACGTATTCAGAGAACTTCAACGCATTATGAACGGCTAAAAAACTAGTTATTTTACCCGTAGCTTTAAGTCTCTGATATAACGGTT
>NZ_QIMI01000263.1:0-1186 GCF_007050195.1 Sulfolobus sp. B1
ACACATGGTGGGCAACAGAAGGAAAAATAGCCCTACAACACTTAGTACCAGCATTCCAAAGCGCTACTGGATTACA
Source organism: Sulfolobus sp. B1 (assembly GCF_007050195.1). Taxonomy (NCBI): domain Archaea; kingdom Thermoproteati; phylum Thermoproteota; class Thermoprotei; order Sulfolobales; family Sulfolobaceae; genus Sulfolobus; species Sulfolobus sp. B1. The sequence goes on from NZ_QIMI01000263.1 coordinate 77, forward strand.
AATGCAACCCTATATTGTGCCTGGAGCTGGTGGGACAAACGCTAAATACGCAATATTAGCTCTAATAGAAGCTGGAAAACCACCAGCAGCGTTTCAGGTACATTTTGGTCCGGAAATGATTAGTTATGTTGAGGCTGCGCCTAATGGTGTAAATTCATTTGTTAACGTTACACCCTATGCCCAACAATGGGGACTATTCAACAATGCAGTATACGAAGTATTACAAGCAGGAGCGTTTAATGGAACATTGTTATCTATTCCAGTAAATGTTCATAGAGGAGCATTATTATATGTTAATGCTCAGTTATTAAGGGAGTATAATTTACCATTCCCCTACAATTTGAGTACACTAATTTATGATACAGTACAGTTGGCAAACCACGGAATTCACCCATGGATAATACCCGGTGGAGACGGGGGATGGGACCAATTCAACCTATGGGAAGACATATTCCTATCCCTAGCTGGACCACAACTATATGACGAAATGATATATGGAACCATAAACTTAAACAACGCTACAGTCCAAAAACTAATAAACGAGACCAACTACTGGTTCCTAAACTTCACATCCTACGATTACCCAGGCTGGCAATCAATGACGTGGACACAAGGACTAACACTACTCGTACAAGGAAAAGTAGCATTCCAAGCAAATGGAAACTGGCTAACAAACTACGCATATGACTTCCTAAACACATCAGCATACCCACCACTACCACAATACATAAACAACACAAGCATAACACTAATAGAATCCCCATTCCCAGGAACACAAAACTACTATGCACTAGTAATTGACTCCATAGGCATACCAGTAGGTCCTCAAGAACAACAAGCTCTACAACTAGCCCACTTCTGGTCATCATACCAAGGGCAGGAAATATGGACTAAGTGGAAGGCTGTAACATATTATAAGAACGCCACTGATTACTTCAACACTCCTGCTCAATGGTATGATTATCAACAGTTGATAAATGATTCTAAGAATCCTCAAGACTTCGTATATCAATTATCTGATGGTGGAGTATTTGATGATGTCTTCGCACAAATAGACTCTGGATTACTAACACTACAACAAGTCGGTAATGCAGGTTTATCAGCTTGGAA
>NZ_QIMI01000264.1:0-1184 GCF_007050195.1 Sulfolobus sp. B1
ACAATGGTTGAAAACTTATTATGGTTGACGCATTTTCCCCAAGTGAGGTTAAATAATACGTGTGAGGATTTAATTGATTAGACACAACATATACGTTAGTGATTGGGTATAGATAGGAATTATATAGGACTAGCTCAAGTTGACCGTTTATAAACGTATATGAAACGTTCAAAGATTGGCTAACATTTATGATCAAACTCTTCATAAATTGGTAGTTATTAACATAATATGTTATATTAACAAGAGGATAAGGGTTACTTATCATAGTTGTAACTTTACCATTAGGCGGAATTTGATTAAATGTAATTCCATAAATTGTTAGATTATCTATTGGAACTTTAAGGTTATTTATTACAGTTAAATTGCCATGATAATAATACACTTGTATAGGATCAAGGTTTTTCACAGGAATTATAATTTTATCTAACTCAGTGATGTTTTCAGAGATGTTAGATACGAAGGCTTCAATCGAAATAGGATGTGATGAGTATACTAGTGTGTATAAATTAATCGTCTGATTAGGTTCCCATTGATTTAAGTACTCCACTAGTTTACTTGTATAAGTCCCGTTATTTATCATGAGTGTGACGTAACTTCTATAAAAGGTAACTCCGAACGTATTATTAAGAGATATCATAATTAAATTCTTACCTGGAATTAAATATGATGGATTAGGTGAGGACACAACGTCATAAGTAATGTTGTAGTTTCTAGTCTGATTTACAAAAAGGTAAATCGTTTTTGAGTAAACTATATTACCGTAAGGAGTTAAATAGTAGGCCTTTATTGTCAAAGGATAAAACGAAAGGTAGTAATAGGAGGATACAAACAAGCTTACGTTTGCTTCATTATTATTAACGGTCACCTTAGCTGAGTTAACCATCAAAGATAAATTATATATTGGTACTTGGCTTTTGTTAATTATTAACGTTACCGTATTTTCCCCTACTGACAAAGACCTCTGTAAGGGAGTTACAGAGAAGTCTAGTTGACCATAAAAGGGAAGAGTGAAATTTATTGGTGTGACGTAGTATTGCGTCATGTTATCAAGTACAACACTCCAGTTTATGAACCCTTGAAAATATAACTTACTAGATGATATATGATTACCTATCGTGATGTTAAAGTTAAAATGATTATTCCCTTGAGGAGAAGATGGTAAATATTCTTGAATTATTTCATTC
>NZ_QIMI01000265.1:0-1182 GCF_007050195.1 Sulfolobus sp. B1
AGAAGCAGTGAAGATAGAGGGTGGGGAAGAGGTTAAGGATGTGGTAAAGGCGTTAGTGAGAGCAGGAATACCAGTTATGGGACACATAGGCTTAACACCACAGAGATTTCTAAAATTGGGAGGATTTAGAACTATAGGTAAGAGTAAACAAGAGGAAGAGCAATTATTAAAGGACGCGTTAGAGCTAGAAAGTGCAGGTATATTCTCCCTAGTTATAGAAAACACATACGGGGATATCGCAAAAAGAATAACTGAAAAACTTTCAATTCCTACAATATGCATAGGAGCTGGACCATATTGTGATGGGCAAATATTAGTGATTCATGACCTTTTAGGACTTTCCGACTTCACTCCATATTTCGCTAAAGTTTACGTGAACCTTAGGCAAGTGATAGAGAGTGCAGTAAAACAATACATAGAGGATGTAAAAAATTCAAGATTTCCTGGAAAAGAAAATTATAAAGAGAGGGAAAGCTGATTTAACCTATCAGCCATAAACTTCATTGCTTCTCTCAAAATCTCCTTATTATTATACTGGGACACAATCTTCATTAATTCTTCTTCCCTTAGTTTCTTAAGTTCTTTAGCTTTTTGAACTAACTTAGGCAAAGCCCTTGTTATGTTATCAACAATTGTTATAGTAGCAGAAAGCGACGTTCTTGATAAAGGATTTAAGTCTATTGCAATAACCTTTTTCCCCATGTTGACTAATGCTTGAGTTCTATCTCCGTCCTCCAGACCTAATAATACTACATCAGCTATGTATATTCCTTGTGGACTAACTCTTCTTCTTTGGCTAAATAACTCTGGAATTGTCATTGAGGCATCTTCTCCTACACCTAGTACCTTTTTAGCATTAGCCTTATATAGCACTTCAGCTATAGCCTTCTCTCTGTCTTGATTTCTATAAAACAAGTTGACTTCTATTCTAGCATTTGTCTCCTCAGCTAGCTTCACTATATCCTCAGAAACTAAAGCAGCCATATTTCCATTGACGGAAATGACAGGTACTTTAGCTAATAATATCATTGCTACAGCAGCTTCAATAGCTTTTTCAGCAAACGGTTGAGTTTTTTCTCCGATTAAATAATCAAAACATTCTCCTCTTCCATGCGCAATTAACCCTTGTGGAACTATTATGTTATTCTCTAGTGCATCAACTAACTTCTCTCTAATTAATAA
>NZ_QIMI01000266.1:0-1176 GCF_007050195.1 Sulfolobus sp. B1
AGGATGCTAACTCGTTTGGATGGTGCTCATCATTATAAGAGTTTAGCTGAAAATTTGCAAATGATAAGGGATGGAAGGAGAATGACAGGATTTTAAACAGAATTAAGGCTTTCCACAAGAAGGCTAAGAACATATTGGAGGATTCTGTTAGGAAAGTTGGGAAATGGATTGTTGATATGGCTACGTCATTTAACGTTTCAGCAATTTTTTAGAGGATTTAAATAATATGATTAAGAGTGTTAAGAGTTTGTCAATAGAATTTAGGGATAAGCTATATTTGATGTAGTATCGTAGGGTAACAATATTGAATTGAATGGGAGGCTAAAAAGTATGGTCTTAAAGTTGTTTATGTTATCCCTAATTTTTCCTCTACCATTGTCCTAAATGTGGCAAGGATATGAAAGAGGTCGCTTATAGGTATTTGCGTTGCTCAAAATGTTGCTATGAGAACGATAGGGACGTAATTGCAACTATGAATTTATATAGTCCTCTGGGCCTCCCAATATATGAGAGGTGTAAACACGAATTGATGATGGGAGCCCTGCATGGTGGGAAGGAAGTCAGTTCATCTTCCTAACAGTTAACCATATAAAGCATTAAAGAATAGTAGTTATGTGGGGCCGTAGTCTAGCCTGGACTAGGACGCCAGGCTTGGGCCCTGGTGATCAGGGGTTCAAATCCCCTCGGCCCCATTTACTATATTATTAGATCTTTGTTTTTGTTAAATACAAAATTTTAATCTATATTCTGCTGTAAATACCAATAAATTCTGAGGCAAGGAGGTTTTAAATTATCTTCTACTAATCTAATCTTAGCGTTTTTGTTATATACTTTGAGTTTAGCGTTATAACTTCTGAGCAGATTTGGTCATTCGAAGTCACTTTTAAAAGATGTCTCGGATATATTCTAGGCGAATAGCTTACGCTACCATCTTAACTATAGCGTTCTCGTTTATTATGCGTTTAAGTATAGGTTATTATAGATCATTTTGACATAGATCATTTTGACTATGTGTAACATATTTCGATATCTTTCAGTTGGTTTTCTTAATCTAATTTTGTTAACGTTATATTTCGAATAATTCCATTTTCCATATTATATAGAATAAACTAAATTAGCAAAAAATATTGACTATTTTATTAACAGCGTTAATTTAAACTAATAAAGAGTTTATAA